>NZ_JBTNCT010000022.1:0-60142 GCF_054511355.1 Arthrobacter tecti | reverse complement strand
TTCCGCCGAAGACGACTCTTTCGCTAAGGAAGACCCGCTGATAGATGATGAAGCCATTGTCGTTGTAACTCCCGAAAGACGGGGGTGTTGCAACGACCACTAGAACCCGCCAACAGACCTTCACCTGTGGAATGGCGGCATGGACAGCCGGGTACGTACGCCCCTGATTTTTGGTCACGAAATGAGCGGGACCGTCGCGGCCACAGGTGCCGGGATCACTGACTGGGCGGTCGGAGATCCAGTTACGGTGATGCCACTGGACTGGGACGACGATTGTCCTGCGTGCCGAGCAGGCAATCAACACATCTGCCATAATCTAAACTTCATCGGCCTCGACTCACAAGGTTCTCTTCAAAGCCGCTGGAATGTGCCAGCCACAGTCCTCTTACTCCTACCCAAATCCCTTCCACTTGACCACGCGGCCCTGGTCGAACCAACGGCCGTTGCCGTTCACGACGTAAAACGCGGCCAAGTGGTCCGCGGGGACAAAGTGCTCGTCATCGGCGGAGGACCCATCGGCATTCTCATTGCATCCGTGGCACGCGAGGTTGGCGCCGACGTAGCTGTGATGGAACTGGACGCCAACCGCCGGACGCAGACCGAGCGGCTCGGCTTCCCAGCACTGGACCCACGAACCGTCGATCAGGAAAAGTGGATCCACGACTGGACGGGCGGCGCTGGTGCCGACGTCGTCTTCGAAGTGTCCGGCTCTCCAGTCGCGGTGCTTGCTGCAACCTCACTGATCAAAGCACGAGGAACTCTCGTTGTAGTCGCGATCCATGGCACACCACGTGAAGTAGATCTGCAACGACTGTTCTGGCGCGAACTGACCATCGTCGGTGCTCGGGTATACCAGAAGGCGGATTTCCTCCAAGCGATCAAACTGCTCGACGAAGGACGTATTCCGGCAGCTACCCTCATCTCAGAGATCGTTCCACTGGCAGATACACAAACCGCCCTTGAGAATCTGGCAGCCGGCAAAGCCATGAAAATCCTTGTGGACGTCCAGGCGGGCTCATGAATCTGCCTTTCGACCTTCAAGGCAAACGGGCGTTGGTAACCGGAGCGAGCAAAGGTATCGGCTTCTGCATGGCTGAAGCGCTCGCAGCCGCGGGAGCCGACATCGTTGGCGCAAGCCGCTCCCTACCGGCCACCGGCAGCCACATTGAGGCGGCAGTGGAACGTCAGGGACGAAACTTCACCGGCATGCAGGTGGACCTGAGCTGCCGTGATGAAGCGCAGGCCTTCGCCGCGCAAGCCGCCGAAATGAACATTGACATCCTCGTCAATAACGCCGGCACCATCTACCGCGAACCAGCCGCTAGGCATTCACTAGAGAGGTGGGACGAAGCTCTGGCAGTTAACCTCACGAGTCAGTTCATTCTCACCCAGGCTTTGGGCCAACGAATGCTTGAGGTCGGATACGGCAAGATCCTTTTCACAGCGTCCCTGCTCAGTTTCCAGGGCGGCATCAACGTTCCAGGCTACACAGCAACGAAATCAGCGCTCAGTGGACTGATCAAAGCACTATCCAATGAGTGGGCAGGCTCGGGTATCACCGTAAATGGCATCGCCCCGGGGTATATCGCGACGGACAACACCCAAGCATTGCGAGAAGACCCCGACCGCGCCAGCGCGATCCTTGAACGCATCCCAGCAGGACGCTGGGGACAACCCTCCGACCTCGCCGGAGCTACTGTCTTCCTCGCTTCACACGCGTCGGACTACGTTTCGGGATGTGTACTGCCGGTGGACGGCGGATGGCTTGGGCGCTGAAATGGCCCATCTCTGGTTATGTCGTGCACTCCTGCAGTCAGGGGGGAGCCGGCGAAGCTGCAATACCCAACTTCAGACCGTAAGTCACAAGATGAAGGACTCTTGACCCTAACCTGAAGTACAGATATAAAGGACACAATTTCCTATAGAAAACCTGTTATTCAAGTAAGGACGGAACCATGGTACTTGGCTTCTCGAATCAACGGCGTACGAAAGCTCTCATTCTTCCGGTTGCCCTCGCACTCCTGCTAGCTTTTATATGGCCTTTCAGCGACTCAGGTGGACGTGCGCAGTCCACTACTGATGACAATCTTGTAGCCAACGCACCCGTCACCGCATCATCGTCGTGGTCCCAAGGCCGGCCACCGCTGGCAGTCGACGGCGACCGTGGCACCTCCTGGCAGCCGCTCAGCGGAGATCGGGAAGACGGCGAGGTTTGGATAACCGCGGATCTGGGCGACCGATCCATCTTCGATGCTGCAGACATTGTTTTCGACACCGAACCGAGCATGGTCGAGTCATATTCACTGCTGACCTCAGATGACCAAGAGAATTGGACGGTCGCGTACGATAAGACCGGGCCCGTGGCGCAGGAAGAGAAGGTTTCATTCGACCTCGCGTCTGGACGCTACTACCGTATCGTCTTCGAGGTGAACGACCCTGCGGGGGTAATTCGGGTAGCGGAACTTGGTCTTTATAACGGATCAGGTCAACCACAGCCCGAAGTCTTACGAGGCGTGGCATTCGTTGACGAAACCGGAACACCGTACGACCAATGGGGCACGATTGATGTGTCCGTCGATGAATCTGTCCAGCTGCAGCTGGAGGGCACCACGTCAGAGGGGCAACCGGCAGATCTATCGGGTGCCACTTACACCTTTAATACCTCAAAACCCGACATCATTCGCGTTGAAGAGGACACGCGCATTACTGGGCTGTCCTCAGGCATAACGCAACTCACCGCCGAGGTCACACTCGACGGCGCAACCCGCTCAGCCGTGGTTTTCGTTGACGTCAGTGACCCATCGGTTCTCGTGGCCGACCTGAAGCTAGAGCATCCGACACTAGCCCAGGAAATTGGTACTCCTGCCATTCTGGCCGAAGGCGAAGCCGTTCCGGCATTGAACGTCAACCCACTCGTGGACGTCACCGTCTCTGCGGAGCTGGCGAACCTCAGCACAGGACAAACTGTGGGAGGCTTCCAGGAGTCTCAGATTGCCGCTGGCGAGAACGAACAGTTCATCCTCACGGATGAACCCGCAGCACAAGGAACCTATGAGTTGAGGGTGCAGGTCACCGCAGACGGAACAGACCGTCAGGATGTTTTTGCTTTCACTGCAGTCAAGGAAGGTAGGGAATTCACCGGACAGAGCAAGGCTGCATTCTTGGGCAAAGACGGCAAGCTACTCGAAACTCCCGACTTCAAGGGAAACCGGATGCTCGACTTCTCGGACGCCGGATACGGAGGCGGCGGGGTTGCCCTTCCGAACACGCAGACTCGTGTGCGGGTCGAACCTGGCGACGGTGATGACTCAGCGCGCATTCAGGCTGCCATCGATGAGGTCTCGCAGCTGCCGCAGAACGCGGACGGAATTCGTGGAGCGGTTCTCCTCACGGCTGGTACCTACCAAGTCGCTGAAACACTCCTCATTGATTCTAGCGGGATTGTCCTCCGCGGCGAAGGACAAGGTGAAGACGGCACCGTACTCTTCGCCACCGGGACTAAGGTACGCAATGTGCTTGAAGTCGAGGGGACTGCCGGAGTCCGCCCACAGGCCGAAACAACCGAAGTGACCGACCTGTATGTCCCCGTCGGCAGCCGCTCATTCCATGTCGCACAGCCCGCGCAGTTCAGCGTAGGAGACAAAGTCATCGTGTCCCGCGTCGGCAACGACCGCTGGATCCACGAGATTGACATGGACACCATCGTGCCCCGCCCGGGGAACCCTGGCGCCACCCGGCAGTTTGAACCCACCAACCTCGACTTCGACCGCGTCATCACCGGCATCGATGGAAACAAAATCATCGTCGATGCACCTATCGCCAATGCCATCGAGCAGCGCTGGGGCGGCGCCATAATGACCCGTTACGATGATCCGGAGCGAATCGAAAATGTCGGTGTGGAGAACCTACGCATTGACATTGAAATTGACGAATCAAAAACTCAGACCGTTACCCAAAACGGCGAACAGGTCACCTACTACACCGATTCCGCGCATGCACAGAACGCCGTATGGATCGACAACGCGAAAAACGTATGGATTCGCGACGTCACAGGGCTTCGCAGCTCGAACGCTCTGGTGTGGGTTAATACCGGAGCGAAATGGGTCACCATTCAGGACACAACATCAATCGAACAAGCTGGGCCAGTAGCCTCAGCCCGCTCTCCCTACAACCTGAACGGACAGCTCACACTGGTCCAACGCTCCACCGCTGACGGCTCACGTCACTCATTCATCGTGCAAGCTTGGGTTCCTGGCCCGAACGTATTTCTCGATAGTGTGGCGACACGAGAGCTGAACACCAGCGAACCCCATCAGCGCTGGTCAGTGGGAGGTTTGTTCGACAACGTCACCACAGACCTAGCTATTCAGGACAGGGCATGGCTTGGTAGCGGCCATGGATGGTCGGGTGCAAACTACGTGGCTTGGAACACCGAGGGGACCCTTGTCGTTCAGCGACCGCCGACCGCAACTAATTATGCGATAGGACATGTCGGGGACAAGCGTGAAGCATTTGTACCGAACAGCGATGACCCCCGCCCTCGCATGGATGCTTACTGGGAGTCCTTCGGCGCTCATGTCGAGCCCGGGAGCTTGTACAAGCAGCAGATGATTGACCGGCTCGGACAGCAAGGCCTGGATAACATTGAGAAGCTGCCTTACGGCGGCGGTTCTCTAGATGATCCAATAGTTGCGACTGAACTTCCGCTGTTGTCGCAAGTGAAGATTGACGGAAAATTTCTTACCAACTTCGATCCGAACACGTTCGACTACGTGATTGAACTTCCAGAAAGTGCGATGATCACACCAATCGTGAAGCCGCGCGATCGTCGACATATAGTCAAAGTGGTGGAAGCCGATTCAATGCAGGGCCGTACAGTTCTGATCTCCACTGACCGTCGGGATCCAGACAAATCGGTGCGGTACAACTTCGTTTTCGTGGAAGGCTGAGCCGCTCCTTAGCGTAACTCCGTCTCCTGTCTGTAGGCATTCAGCCGCGGGCGGGGAGACGGGATTTCGTGAATTTCACGAGAAACCCTCAGCTTCGAGTTTCGAAGCGTGATTCTTTCCTTGTGCCCAGCACAGCAGCGGCAATAGCAACGATAGCAACGGGGGACCCGGCGTGCCCAGGGCGTTAAAAGCAGCCCCTTGAAGCAGCTAACCGCCACTAGATGGTAGTCAGCTTTCACTTGATTGGTGCCAAAGATTCATTCCCAGATTGATAGCGTGTTTATCGATTTCGATCAGCTCATGCTCGTTGAAGTTTGTGTTCTTGGCGGCGGCGAGGTTGTCCTCTAGCTGGTGAACACTGGAGGCTCCGACAAGGACTGATGAAACGGTGTCGTGACGTAGCGCCCAGGCGAGTGCTAGCTGTGCCAGGGTTTGGCCTCTTTCGGCGGCGATTGTGTTGAGGTCGCGTAGGCGGTCGAGGTTGTCATCGGTTAGGAACTCGGGACGCAGCGAGCCTTGCCGTGCGGCTCGTGATTGCGTCGGTACACCGTTAAGGTACCGGTTGGTGAGCATTCCCTGGGCGAGAGGTGAGAAAGCGATAAGCCCTACTCCGAGTTCATCGACGGTGCTGATGAGTTCGTCTTCGATCCACCGGTTAAACATGGAGTAGGAGGGTTGGTGGATCAGCAGCGGCGTGCCTAGCTCAGCCAGAATGGTTGCCGCTTCGCGGGTCCGTTGTGGGGAATAACTGGAGATTCCTGCATAGAGCGCTTTGCCGGATTGCACGGCGCGATGCAGAGCTCCCATTGTTTCTTCCAACGGTGTCGACGGGTCGAACCTGTGGGAGTAGAAGATGTCAACGTAGTCGGTACCTAGTCGTTTCAGGGACTGATCGAGGCTAGCGAGGAGGTGTTTGCGGGAGCCCCATTCGCCGTACGGGCCGGGCCACATGTCGTAGCCGGCTTTGGTGGAAATGATCATCTCATCTCGATAGGGCAGTAGGTCCTGCCTTAGGATGCGGCCAAAATTTTCCTCGGTGCTTCCATACGGGGGACCGTAGTTGTTCGCAAGGTCGTAGTGAGTTACACCGTTGTCGAAGGCGTGCAGGATGATGTCGCGCTGGATTTTCAGAGGGACGTCGTTGCCGAAGTTTTGCCATAGGCCAAGGGAGACTGGTGGGAGAGATAAGCCGCTGCGTCCCACCCGACGGTAGGTTTGCGTGTTGTATCGGGCTGATGGCGCTTTATAGGTATCGGTCATTTCACGCTTTCTGTATCGAGTTCCTGGACTTCTTCATTGGATAGGGGAATCTCAGTCCCTGCGGGAAGCGATTCCTGGGTGCGTACCGTCCGGCGGCCGAGCAGCACGTAGCTAAGGAATCCGAGCACCAGCGCGACGATTACGCCGAGGTTCGCGAATGCCCAGGGTCCGGTCACTCCGCCAAGGCCTAATGGTCCGAGTAGGTAGCCCTGCCAGGCGAGCCAAGGCGCGGCTGTGTTGGTCACTAGGCCCCAGCCAAGTGCTGTTAGCACGAGGATCAGCGCGATCGGCATCCATTTCACGTCGCCGTAGCGGCCTCGTTTGGTGAAGAGGTCTGTTTCGGAGTAGTCCTTTGTGCGCAGCATGATGTCGGCGAGGAAGATCCCGCACCAGGCGGCTACTGGAACCCCGAGAGTGATCAGGAATCCTTGGAACGGGCCGAGGAAGTCTGCGGCGAAGAATACGACGTAGATTGCCCCGGCGGTCATGAGGACAGCGTCGATTCCGACTGCAACCCATCGTGGTGCGCGCAGTCCTGCGTTGAGTAGTGAGAGGCCCGAGGAGTAGATGTCCATCACTGCTCCTCCTACGAGGCCGAGCACGGTGACGACGACGAAGGGTATGAGCAGCCAGGTGGGAAGGAGGGTGGCGAGGGCACCGACAGGATCTATGGCGATGGCGTCACTCAGTTCGGTTGATGACCCGGCAATGAGGAGCCCGAACATGATGAGTACGATCGGTCCCAGGCTGCTGCCCAGAGTCGTCCACCACATCACGCCTTCGCTGGAGGCGTTGCGGGGTAGGTAGCGGGAGTAGTCGCCGGCCGCAACTACCCACCCGAGTCCGTACCCGGTCATGGCGAAGAAGATTGCGCCGATGACTGCCGGCGCGTCCCCGTTGGGGAGATTGTTCAACACAGCGAAGTCGATGTTGCCGGCGGCGAAAATGATATAGACCACGGTGAGGATGCCTGCGATCCAAGTTATCGATTTTTGCATCTTCATGATCAGGTCGAAGCCCAGCATGCCTCCTAAGACGATCAGGCCGACGACCACGATCAATGCGACGATCTTCGTCGTGAGGTCGTCGTCCCAGCCGAGACGCTCAAAGATTGTCGTTGTGGCTAGCACCGCGATAGCGGCAAGAACTGTTTCCCAACCGAGCGTGAGTATCCAGGAAAGAGCAGAGGGTAGGCGGTTGCCGCGAACACCGAAGACGCTGCGGCTGACGGTCATCGTTGGCGCGGAGGCCCGTTTGCCGGAGATGGCTATGAACCCGCACAAAAGGTAAGAGATCACGATCCCGGCGATGACGACGAGAGCCGCTTGCCAGAAGGAAATCCCGAATCCGAGGATGAAGGCGCCGTAGCTGATGGAGAATACCGAGATGTTGGCGGCGAACCATGGCCAGAACAGGTCGCGCGGTTTGCCTTTCCGTTCCGCTTCGGCGATCTGATTCACACCATTGAGTTCGATGCTCAGTGAATTCGGTGGGGACTGGGCTGGCACTGGAGGACGTGCTTCTTTGGCGTTCATCTGTGCTCCTTTCAAGGGTTTGATGGGCTAGGCGGAAGGTTTCAGATCGCGTGCGGGTAGGAGCAGTTGGCGGAATGCAGAGGCATGGAACACCAGCGGGTTCAAACCGGGGTCGGCGCCTAGTGCGCGCACCTCAAGGAGCGCAACGGTGTGGTCGCCGGCCGGGAATTCGCCGGTGAATGTGGTCTCGAACCATACCGGGGCGCCTGCTATGAATTGGGCTGAGGATCCGGTTTCCCGAAGCGGGACGTCGACGAATCGCTCTTCCCGCTTTTTCGAGCCGAGCTGACGGGCGAACTCTGCTTGATCTTCACCGAGGACAGAGATGCCGATTGTGTGTGCGGTTTTGAGGATGGGCCAGGTGGATGAGGACAGCTGGATGGCGCACGAGACCAGGGGAGGTTCCATTGAGACGCCCACAGTGAAAGCGGAAGCGACCATCCCGTATGGGTTTCCGTCCAGCTCGGCGAGTAACGCCACGATTCCGGAAGGGAAGTAGGAGAACGTTTCTCGAAGTTGTCTTGAGTCGGATTCGTATCGGGGCAGTTCGGCATGCATTAGAGGTCCTTCGCGGTGCGGGTTACGAGTTCACTGGCACGGAACTGCGCGGCCGGGTGGTTGGAGGGCAGGTGGCTCTTGCCCGGGCCGAAGAGCCGCTCACGGAAGGTGCTGGTGCTGTGGTGGGTGCGAACCAGCCCCATTCTTTGCAGTTCGGGTACGACTAGCTCGACCAAGTCCAGGTACGATCCCGGTGAGACGAAGGGTGTGTAGTTGAAGCCGTCGAGGTTGGTTTCTTCCACGATGGAGGCTATTTGTTCGGCGACGTGGTTTGGTGTGCCGACGAGGATCAGTTCCCGCATTCCGCGGCGGATGAAGTCCGCCGCGGCTTCTCGAACTGAACTGTCTTTATAACGTTCAACTTGTGTGCGGCCACCCTCTGTGGTGACGGTCGAGAATGAGGCGTTGGGATCAAGCGCCGTCAGATCTACTCCTGTCATCATCGCGTAATAGCTGCGTGCCGCATCTGGGTTGACCCAAGAGAGGAACTCCTCCAACTTTTCTTCTGCTTGGGCTTGAGATGCTGCGGTGACGATTGAAAGACCGGAAATGGCTTTGATCGAATCGGCCTCACGACCCGCGCTCGTGGCGGAGGTGCGCAGATCATCGACTTGCTGTCGAAGCTTCTTCGCGTCTTTGCCTTGTAAGAAAACCAGTTCCGCGTTCGCGGCTGCGAACGCGCGGCCGGTGGAGGATGCGCCGGCTTGGGCGATGACGGGTGTTCGTTGGGGTGATGGTTCGGAGTTGAAGTAGCCGTGCGAGGTGAAGTACGGGCCCTCGTGCGAGATTGGATGTACTCGGCGCGGGTCGGCATAGACGCGCGCGTCCTTATCAGCCAGCACCGCTCCGTCTTCCCACGAGCCCTCGAACAGCTTGTAGCTGAGGTCCAGAAAGTCCTGCGCCATCGCGTAGCGCTCATCGTGCGGGACTGGCCTCCGGCCGAATAGCTCCGAGACCACTGTGCTGCTGGTGGTTACGACGTTCCAGGCGACCCGGCCACCGGTGAGGTGGTCAAGCGTCGCGAATCGACGCGCGTTAGCGTACGGCTCTTCGAAAGTGGTTGAGGTTGTGACGGCGAAGTTAAGGTCTTTCGTCGCTGCCGCGAGGGCTGGAATCAGCAACATTGGATCGTTCTTTGGGACCTCAACCGCCTGTTCGAACGTCACCTCGGGGGTCTGCCCGTTCAGCAGTGGATACCCGTAGGAGTCGGCGAGGAAGAGAAAGTCGAAGAAACCTCGTTCCAGCAGTTGCGCCAGCTCGGTCCAATAGGACAGTTCTTTGTATCGGTACGTATTTTGTTCCGGGTGCGCCCATAGCCCTTGGCTGGTTAGATTCACCTGATTAATCTCGAACGCGCCGAGGAGTATTTGTTTCATAGTTCGGTTCCTTTCGTGAGCCAAGCGTCGATTTCCTGCTGAAACCGGAGTCGTGTGTGTTCACTCATTCCTGCGGCGAGAGTCCCGGCGCGGGCGAATGATGCGATCTCGTCGTCGTCGAGCGACCAGTTCTCGCGGGCGATGGTGTATTGATCAGTGATACTCGCCTGAAACCACAGCTGGTCATCGGCGTTTAACGTGACGGGAACACCGGCGGCTTGTAGGCGTGGAGCTGGGTGCCGGTTGACATTCGGGACTAGCCCGAGAACTGCGTTGGACACCGGGCAGACGTCGCAAACGATCTGTTCGTTGGCGAGCCGTTCGAGGAGTGCTTCGCTCTCGACCGCACGGAAACCGTGAGAGATACGGCGGGCGCCCAGCTCGTCAAGTGCCTCTTCCACGCTGTCCGGGCCACCGGTTTGCCCTGCATGGCTGACAACGGTGAGGCCCGCGCTCTGAGCGATCCGGGCGGCACCTCTGTAGCGGGCGAGATTACCGGGCTCCACGAAGCCGGCTGTACCGAGCGCGGTTATCCCGCGTCCGGCGTGATCCGCGGCCACTCTGGCAAGATCTTCGGAGATTTCGAAGTTCTCGTCGGTATTGATCGTGAGGAGAGCACCGACCTCGATGCCCGCATCCTGAGAAGCTTCATCGAAAGCGTGAAGCATTGTTTTCGTTACTTGATCCAAGCTGCCAAGGCGAGGTGCGTACAGTTGAGGTTCAATCGCTGGTTCCAGATAGAACACTCCTTCAGCTGCTTCAGCGTGAACTAGCGCACGACACAGGTCAGCTAAGTCCTCATGAGACTCGACCAATTCAAGGACCGTCCCGTAACAGTCGAAGAACTCCCACACAGATGTGAACGACGGCGGAACGCGAAATCGAACGCCTCGCCGTAGGGCAAGGGCTTCGACCGCCCGGCGAGGGTAGGAACCATCCAGATGTATGTGAAGGTGCGCTTTAGGTATTGCGCTGAGCGAGCGAACTGCTTGTAGTGCAGGTGTGGAATAGCCGGGCATCATCGTCCTCAAAGCTAAGATTCGGCCGGACGAATGGTCTCGGTCCGTTGGAAAGCTTGAGATGAATCTAGACCCGGCCCAGTTCGCCGTCGAATAGTATTTTGCGACGAAGTTATAAGCAGCACTTATAATATGAGAAGGAGGCGAATCGGATGCCGGATCTAGATCTGCGGCTTTTGGGCTACTTCGTGGGTGTGGTGGAAACCGGAAGTTTCACGAAAGCCGCAGCCAAACTACATGTGTCACAGCCTGCCTTGAGTCAGGGAATCCGCAGGTTAGAGAACGTCGTGGGTGCACCGTTAATTGAACGGGGACCCCGCGGTTCCATGCTGCCGCTATCGCTCACCACAAGTGGGACAACTCTCTTTCCCGCGGCACGAGAGATCCTGCTGCAAGCGGATCGGGCATTGAAGAACGCGCGCGAAAGTGCGGCACGGGTCCAGCTTAGGATCGGGTTTGGCACCAGCACCCCTCGCGAGCTAACGCGGATAGCGCTAAGGTCAGCTTCCAAAATTGGGCACGTCGAAGCAGTACTGGAGTACGTGCCATGGGGCGAAGAAGTTTCCTGGCTAAGCCGTGGTGAGGTGGACCTCATATTCATCCAAGCAGCACACGGATTCATGCCACAACGAGTAGAGGTCGTGCCGTTGCAATCGATTCGCCGAATGGCAGTGTTTCACGCCGATCATCCACTAGCGAGCAGGGCACAGGTGTCGATGGCTGACCTCGTCGACGAACCCATCATCGATGCGGCATCGGACCGTGACTATTGGCTGGTCAATCCCAGACCCAACAACCGGGCACCCGAAGTGGTAGGACCGCCCGCCCGAAATGTCGACGAAATGCTCGCATTCGTCTCAGCTGGCCGCGGCATGGCAATAACCAGCTCTTCGGTTGCAGCAAGCAACGGCAGCACTGATCTTGCCTTCGTAGCAATCTCCGATGTCGAGGCCGCCACCGTCTACCTGGCAACGAACAAGTCGGATGAGCGCCCGGAGATAGCGGCAATGGTGGACTACACCGTCCGTGAATTGCGGGATGCATCGCACGCGCCAGGGTCGGAGGGGATTCCCTTAGCGCATGAACTATAGGTGGTGTTGGCGCTGTATGTCGTCGGCCATGCCGGGCACGGTGAATGCGACCCTGCCATGTGCTGGTGCGTAGATGATGCCCTTGTTGATGAGCGAGGCACGAGTCATGGTCATTAACTTTGTTTTCGGCCAACGCGTTCTGCGAGCTCAGCGGTGCTGGACCCTTTGTCTCCGTCGAGGGCCATGAGCCGCAGGAATTCCTGTTCTCCTTTCGTGACACGCTTCCAGCGGGACGGGAAATCCCCTTGGTCGAGTTGTGCGCGCCCAATGGTGACAGCGATGTCCGCGTCTTGTGTGGTGATCCCCTTCTCGGGCGCCGTTTCCCACGCGGCGTGCCCGTATTCCTGGATGAAGTAGGGGTAACCGCCGGATGCTTCAAGGAGCAGGTCACGGGCCTCGGTTTCATATGTGACGCCATACCTGGCGGCTGGAGCGACGAGAGCGGAAACGGCAGCGTCGTGGGGGGACGCGTCAATGTGCCGGTAGTTGAACAGGCGTTCGACGTACGAGCGGGCTTCGGTCAGAACCGAGGGGAGGCTGGGTAGGCCGCTCCGACGATGTAGAACGGCCACTCCCGTTGTCCCGCCAAATGTTGCGTGCTCAGCAACGCGGTGAGGAGTGCTTCGTCCAGGTCCTGCATCTCGTCAATGATGAAAATCAAGGCGAGGCGCTGCTCAGCCATCGCAGCTGAAAGGTCCTCGACCATTTCTTCAAGGTCGACTCGATGGATCCAAAGTCCGCCGTAGGAGACGAACTTCATCGAGTTGCGGATGAGGTGCACCACACAGGTCTGCTTGGTGGCGTTGGCCCAGGTCGCGTCGATCGCCTCGGGGAAGCCGGTGAGCCCGTCGCAGCAGGCTATGAGCACGTTCTTCACGCCGCGGTTGGCCACCTCGGCGCAGACCCCGGCCCAGAACTTCGCGCCCTCAGTGGCCTGCATCCACACGCCGAGAACGTGCTTGATCCAGCGGCTTTGTCGGTGGTGCCCAAGCCGTCGGGTATGCCCTTCGAGGCCGCCGCGGGTCTCATGGTCACCGGAGTGACTGCTGTGCATGCCCTCCAAGCCGCGGGCGTCGTGAAGGACACGACCCTACTAGTGCACGGGGTGTCTGGAGGGCTGGGGGTGGCGGCGGCACAAATTGCACTGGCCGATGGCGCGCGCGTGGTGGGGACAGCGAGCCAGCGTCATCATGAGGGGTTGAGGGCGCGCGGCATCACTGCCGCCGCCTACGGCGACGGCCTTCTCGAACGGGTGCGTAACGCTTCACCGGACGGCGTGGACGCGGTCGTCGACGCCGCCGGCACGGACGAGGCGATCGACGTGTCGCTGGAGCTGGTCCGTGAGCGGCGTCTGATTGTCTCCGGCGCGGCGTTCGGACGGGCAGCAGACGGAATCATCCTGATTGGCGGTGGACCTGTCGCGGGGGCGGGAAACCAAAACCACCCACCCGACCCCGCCACCCCAACCCCTCACCCCCACCCCCTCCCCCCCCTCTCCTTTTCCCCCCCCCCCCCCCCCCCCCCCCCCCCCCCCCCCCCCCCCCCTCCCCCCCTCCCCCCCCCCCCCCCCCCGCCGCCCGACTGCGCTCACGGCTCTGGTGAATGACGGCAAACTGGAGGTCGTCGTCGCTCGCACCTTCCCGCTCCTCGAGGCCCGCCACCGCGAACGAACTGGTGGCCAGCGGTCACACCGGCGGCAATGTGGTACTCGTCCGATGAACGGAGGTTGAACCGCAGGCCGCCCGCGCACGGTGAGGTCCACGCAGTGGCTGGGCCTCGGACGAGAGGCGAGCGGCCGTCTACCGCGGCCAGCCGGACGGAACCCGGCGCTTAAGTTATTGGGTCGGCGGTATCACCTCTAAGTAGGGTTTTAGGTCACTTGAACGACGTGATCCCAGTTGTATTCCCAGCTTCACCCAACGTCGAGCGGTCCTCCTGACCGCCACTACCACCCTGCTCGGCCGACGTGAGGAATGACCTGCACCCTGCCTTGACAGACTCCGCGTCGCGGATTAACCCTCTACCCAGAAGCAGCGCCACAGCTTTAACCGGGAACCGTCGAGGCGCTTTGCCCCGATGGTTTGCCCAAGGCACCCAGACCCGTTTGAGCAGCAGAAGTTATCCTGAAAGCTCCAACACAGTGTCTACTGGGGCTTTCCAGTTCCTCAGAGGCGTTCTCGCAGGGACATTTGGGCATCCCAACATTTCTTAGTCGTACATGCCAGAGTGGGTAGTCCATGGATCAAAAGACGCAGCGGCCCGGCACCTGGTTCGTCGCCCGTACGCGGAGATCGCCGTCGCGGTTCCGCGGCGAAGCTCAGGACCCGGGCAGACATATTGCCGGGTAACGGACGCCTTTAAGTTTCAAATTCGACTGTTCCTAGGTTCCGCCCAGAGTGGGTACGGCATCGGGGCGGTTCATGGAATTCGTGGCGCTTTTGAATGCCTCTCGAACAGCTACGAGGGCTGGATGTCGTTCGCGGCCAGCCCTTACCTCTGTGTAGAGCGTTCTACATGGTAGTTCGGAAAAATTCAGTGCGACGACCCCCGTGAAGTGAATCTCACCGAGGAGGGCAGGAATAGCCGCTACAGCGTGACCGTTTCGTACCAGCTGCAGATTCAGCAACGGGTCCGGTGTCTCGGCCAATACGCGTGGCTCAAATCCTGCTTCGCGGCATCGACTCACGGTCCACCTATGAATCCGTGTACCGAAGGGCTCCATCGCCCAGGGTGCCTCCCTCAGATCGGAGAGACTCCGGAGCTCACCGATGTCCACATGGCCGCCTTTCAACCCATGTGCAGGCACAACAAGTCGCACTGGATCTGTGTGAAAGTTCTCTCGGTGGACTCCGGGTTGATCGGGGATTGATGACCCCGGGTAGTCCTCGCCAAGGACCAGGTCGAAGTCATGGGAGAGGAGCCCCGCGTGTCCTTCGTCGACGTCCCGGTTGATCAACTGGACCTCAAGCTCCGGGTAAAGATCCGACAACCTTGTCAGAGCCAGCGGTGCGATCTCGAGTAGCACCGTGTGAAATGAAGCAACTCGCACCCGTCCCCGAGGGCCACCATGAAAGGCCGCCAAGTCCGATTCGGCGAGTGCAAGACGGTCGAAGATCGCACGAGCGTGATCAACCAGCTGTTCTGCCGCTAGCGACAATCGCACACCTCGACCTACATGTTCGAGCAGCTCGATACCTGTCTCACGCTGCAACGCCGTCAGCTGCTGAGACACAGCGGAAGGCGTGAAATGAAGTGCCGCTGCCGTCTTCGCCAACGTCCCGTGTCGCGCTAACTCGTGCAACACCTGCAGGTGCTTCAGGTTGAGCATGATCAGCTCCTTATTGATCGTTAAGTAATAGTTATCTATTCCAATCATAAACATTAACTGGACTTACTTATTGCTTGGTTTGAGAATAGGAATGTGTTGGGAGTGAGTAAAACCGATTGGTAAAACGCCAATGTCGTAGGCACACCAGCTGTAGGAAAAGAAGGAAACACCATGACTGAGAACATCGGACTCATCGGTACAGGAAACGCCGGATACCGCTACCTGAAGAACCTCATCAAGGCCGGGAAGACCGTCCACGCCTATGACGCCACTTCTGAACGGCTGGTCCTTGCCGAGCGGGCGGGTGCCCAGATCACCGACGGTGTCGCAGGCGTCGCTGCAGCCGCGGACGTCGTCGTCCTCTCGCTGCCCAACCCCAAGGCCGTGCGCGCGGTCCTACTTGGCGAAGACGGGCTCCTGGCCCACCTGCCCAAGAACGGTCTGGTCATCGACATCAGCACCATCGACCGCGCCACCGCCGTCGAGGTTGACGAAGCAGCCCGTGCCCGCGGTATCCATTACCTCGAAGCGCCGATGAGCGGTGGTGCACCCGGAGGCGCTGGCACTTTCGGCGCTGAGGCCGCGACTATCACCTTCCTGTGCGGTGGAGTGCAGGAAGCCTACGACCGCGCCCAAGGGGTTTTCGAGATCCTGGGTTCCCACAGCTTCTTTCTTGGCCCGGTCGGTAAGGGCAATGAGCTCAAGCTCATCAGTAACCTGTTGGCCGGCGTTTACGCTGCCGTGGCTGCCGAGGCTTTCGTCCTCGGGAAGGCCGCCGGCTTCTCCTACGACACAATGTTCGAGGTGTTCGCCCACACCGACGCCAAGAGCTTCACCATGCTCGAGGAGTTTAAGCCCCACCTGCTCGAAGGTGACTACAGCTACGGATTCCCCGTTGAACTGCAGCACAAAGATCACCGTCTAGCCGGTGAGATGGCCAGGGATCTCAATGTCCCCTTGTTCTTCAACACACTTTCAATGGAGCTGTATCAGACGGCCATCGCGCACGGCCTCGGCCGCGAATCACACATCGCCGTCATGAAGCAGATCGCAGACCTAGCCAACGTCGAAATCTGACGCATCCAACGGCCTAACAGGGCATTACATGGAGGCTGATCGGTAGAAGTGAGTACGGCCTGTCCAAGGTTTTACAAGAATCAAGAATTTCAGGCGGCGGACCGTGCCCCAAGCTGAGGCAGGACACGTCGGGGGCGAGAGCAGGGAAGAAGCCTCAACACCTCCTGCAGATCGACACCTAGCCCCTTGCCATCAAAGAATGAAGCAGGATCGGAAAGGCAACACCCTCATGGATACGAAACCCAAGCACCTTCAAATGCTCGCTTCGCTCGACATTCCGAATCTTCTCAAGGGCAAAAAGATCATCGTCACCGGTGGCGGAGGAGCGATCGGACGGGCCACGGTGCTGCTTCTGGCAAGATACGGCGCGCGGGTCGTCGCAGCGGACCTGACTGATGAGCGGTTGCAGCAAACCCGGAAGAAAGCCGAAGAAAAACGGCTCGAGATCGAGACTTTCGTTGCCGATGTCAGTGACGAGGAAGCAGTCAGGAAGCTCATCGACTTCACCGTGCAGACGCTGGGCGGCCTCACCACGATCTGTAACAACGCAGCAGTCAACTTGCCCGGCGACGTGGAAAGCATCTCGGCAGAAGACTTCCGAACCTCCATGGACGTCAACGTCGGCGGTCAATTTCACATGGCCAAGCACTCGATCCCCCACCTTCGACAGGCCGGTGGTGGTTCCATCATCAACACCGGCTCGGTAAACAGCGTCATGGCGGAGCGGCAGTTGGCCGCCTACTGCACAAGCAAGGGGGCAGTGCTCATGCTCACCCGCGCCATCGCAGTCGACTACGCCAAGGAAGGAATTCGCGCGAACTGTCTCAGCGTGGGCTTCGTCGACACCCCGTTCAACCACTCCCACTACGAAAGGCTCGGCGGCGTGGAAGCCGCCACAGGTTCCCTCACCGACGGCATCCCCATGGGCCGAGGAGGGGAACCAGAAGAAATCGCAGCAGCCACCGCATGGCTGGCCTCGGACCTGTCAGTCTACGTGACAGGAGCACTTATCCCGGTGGACGGAGGATTGACCGCCGGATTCTGAGGACAAGTATCACGTGCACTGAGACGACGTGCGGTTTGCGATGAGTGAGGCGATCCTCCTTCACATTGCGGGAGGGGCAGTGCGGATCAGATCTCTCGAGGACCATTGCGAGAGAGACCGGGCGCTTCCTTGGCAAGCACTTCGCGGGTCCCGTTTCGCAGAACCCCAGCCGCGCCTAACATCACCACCAACTTTCTGGAGATGCCCCTTGTCCCTTAGCGTCCTTGATTTGTTCTCCATTGGCATCTGGCCATCATTTTCATACACCGTCGGATCTATACGGGCCGCCACTACCTTCAGCGCCTCCCTGTGCAAGAAGCGCATCCTGGTAGGCGTCACTCGTCCGCGCTGAAACTACACGGAAGCCTGGGTGCGACCGGCCGCAGGCACGGTTCCGACACCGCATTTTACTCGGACTCGACCAAGCCATCAGAACGATGTGGGACACCGGGGCTGCCCTTCCTCGGCAGTTGGAGCGCGGAGCTGGCGGCGTGCTGAGCTCGTGGTGGCCACGCGTTATCACCGCGCGGTTTGAAATCACTCCCAGGGGTGACGACAGCGGCTCGACGACCTGACTACCGTTGAGTATGTCTACACAGTTGAGTTCACTTACATCCGACCTCCTGGCCGGAGGTGTCAGCTTCCTGTGGTACGCCTTGCCGGACGTCGTGGAACGTCGACCACCCCGCACGCTCGCGAAGGTCGGACTGTTGATCGGGGCCGGAGCCTTCGTCTTCCACGAAATTCGCAGGGAACGCCGCCTCGCTGGGATTCTCGAAAAGTCCCAGGTCAAGACATTGACCATTGCTGAACCGCCTGACGCACCCACACTGAATGGGGACAAGCAATCAGGTGATATGACGCCTATGTCGCCGCGGGGGGTGGTCGCCACCTCCGCCGTCGTCATCCTTATGCTCGGTCTCACAGTCACCAGCGCCCGTACTGAACGTGCGATCTTCACCTATGGAGAGAATCTCTCCAAGCGCGGCGTTGCTTGGCCGCACACCCGGATCGGGCTCGTTCTGGGTCTCGTCACAACTGTCTTCAGTCTGGGTATGTCCCGGGTCGAACGCGCAGCGCGCGTTCGCGAACCCGCGCCCGGACGCTGAGGCCCTTTGACCGTGGTCGCCGCAGGACCCCGTCGCGGCTCGGGGAGTCGCCGCAGCAGCCGGCCGCTGCTGGTTGGCCGGCTATACCCGTACCCTGAGCAGTCACGTTTTCGTGGCTGCTTCAGTGGGGATACGGCAGCGAGGTGTTCGGGACGGACCGGAATGGCGTGCGCTTGATACTCAGGGTGTTTCCGAAGCCAGCCCTTGATGTAGGGGCACACCGGAACAATCGACAGGCCGGCTTCGATGGTGGTCCTAATGGGCATAGCGGGCCAGCTGTGAGGTTATGCCCTGACCAGCGCCGCTGGTCCGCTGATCTCCGCGGTGATCACTGCTCTGGCCAGGGACACCCCGTCCTGGCACGAGTTGCTGCGCCTTGCATTCCCGGTTCTTCTAGGGTTTCCGGCTCTACCTGATCGCCACCCCGGATGGAATGCCGGTCATCTGGGGGTGGCGACCCCAAAACTCGGCGAGCGTGAAGTCACCGAAGCGCTGCTGCGCCAGGACCATCACCTCATCCCCGACGGCCAAGTTATCCTCGGTGACAAGGGCTTCGCCGGCAGGGAGTTCGAAACCTTCATCACCGAGGAACTCGGTGCCACCCTGATTCGACCGGACCGGAAAGACGAGAAGCCCAGATTCGGCAAGCTCGGCGGGATCAGGCAATGGGTTGAGTCGGTCTTCGACACCCTCAAGGCCAACTCGGCCTAGAACACGCCTACGACCACTGAAAGCGATAAGAATTAATCATCTGGACGTGTTAGTAGCGCTCAACCCTGATGTGGCGCGTATTCGGGGTAGTCGATGAAACCCTGGTCACCTCCGCTGTACATCGTCGGCGTCGGCGTCGGTGAGCGGTAGTTGAAGCTGGAAGCGAGGTATTCGTCAGTATGAAGATGCCCTCGCACATGAGCATCGGCGGGATGGACGACGTCGACCTCTACTTGGCGGCTCTGAACTCGCACGACGGATCCAGCGCCTTCCGGCTGCTGGTTACGCCGGTGCGGGTGGTGTGTGCGAACACCCAGGCCGCTGCTCTGCGGCAGGCTAAGGCCAGCTTCTCCATCCGCCACACCCGCGGATCCGGAGCCGCGATCGCGCAGGCACGCCAGGCACTGAAACTGACGTTCACCTACCAGCAAGCATTCGAGGAGGAAGCAGAACGCATGATCCAGCAATCAATGACCGATACAGCGTTCATGGACATCGTGGAGCGTGTCTTCCCCTCACCAGCAGACGACGCACCAGCAGCCACGCGGAACCGTTACACGGACAAGGTGCGCGAGCTCGAAAGGCTCTTCTCAGATGCAGGCACCAACGCGGCCATCCGCGGCACGCGCTGGGCCGGATACCAGGCCGTCACTGAATACGTCGATCACTTCGCCCCAGCCCAGCGCACCAAATGGGCTAACGACGTCGACACCGCACGCGCCATCCGGTCCCTAGGAGCAAACGTAGTCGAGCTGAAGCAGAACGCGTTCCGTCTGCTCTCCGTCTGAGCGAGACGCCCGTGGGTCGGGTGGTAGCTTCACTCGGCCCATGGGCTTTCTACTCGCCGAACGCAGCCCTGTTGCGGCGCAGATTCCACTTCGACATGCTCCGTAAGGGCGATGATCATCCTGTCGTCGTTTCGCCGCTTCTGAAGCTTGATGAGAAGCCCCAAACTGGCCTGGATCCGACATTGGACAATTTTGCGCAAACGATTGACCAGCGAGCCTCACCGGCATAGGTTAGATCGGGAACATACACCAATGGAGGTTAAGATGTTTCGAAAAATTGGCACCGTACTCGCGTCGGTCACGCTATTAACGGTCGGTATCCAACCAGCTATGGCTACCCCACAGGGTCTAGTGAATACAGATGCGACCGTCGTTGAGGAGAACGGCCAGCTCAGTGTTGACGGAAGCTTTCTTGTCAACTCGCAGGGAGATCCCGTTCAACTGCGAGGAATGAGTTCCCACGGTCTGCAGTACTTCCCGGAGTTTGTCAATCGCGAAGCCATTGAGTGGCTTCGCGACGACTGGGGCATATCGGTGTTTCGTGCGGCGATGTACACCGAAGGTGGAGGCTACATCGATAATCCAGAGCCGGTGACTCAGAAAGTCCGTGAGGCCGTCAATGCGGCGGTCGATCTCGGAATTTACGTCATTGTTGACTGGCACGCCATCTATGAGGGTGACCCAAACAAGCACCGCGAAGAAGCGATAGAGTTCTTTGATCAGATGGCAGCCGAGTACTCGGATGTTCCTAACGTCATCTGGGAGATCGCCAACGAACCCAACGGGGACACCGTGACATGGCAGGACTCAGTCAAGCCCTACGCCGAAGCGGTGATCCCTGCGATTCGTGAGCATGATCCTGATAACCCAATCATTGTGGGATCGAGTACTTGGAGCCAGGACATCCATATTGCTGCTCAAGACCCTCTCGCTGATGAAAATGTCCTCTATGCGTTGCACTTTTACGCTGGTACTCATGGGCAGTACCTGCGGGACCGGATTGATGAGGTCATAAACCAAGGTTTGGCGGTTTTCGTCAGCGAATGGGGCGTCAGCGAAGCCTCAGGAACTGGCGGAGTCTTCACTGAGAAGACCAACGAGTGGGTCAACTTCCTAAACGACCGAAAGATCAGTTGGGTCAATTGGAACCTCTCGGATAAAGATGAGACCTCAGCTGTACTCATGCCGGGGGCTAGCCCGACAGGTGGCTGGACAGAGTCTGAGCTGTCCGAGGCCGGAAAGCTCGTACGAGGATTAATCCGTGACCAAGCGGGTGACATCGCCAATTACACCGAGCCGCAGCTGTCAACTGTGACCCGGAGCTGGGTCGAGAACGAAGCGCTGAGCAGAGGACTACAGCGTCTCGTCGAACGGGCCGATGATAATTCCTATGCGTCTCAAGGGCTTTTGCGTGCCTATGAGCGGTTGGTAATCAGCGGCGAGAGGAGAGGGGTGATCGGCGCAGGACACGCTGATGCACTGATCACCCTCAGCCGCGCTCTGTAAGGAAACGATGACGGCGGGCCGCCTCATCAGAGGCGGCCCGCCGTTTCGTTTTCAAACTGACAGCTGCGAAGAGTTATTGCGCGCGCAGAAGCGCACCTGCTCGTACTCGTCTCAGTTCGGAATGTTTCTCCTCGGCTGTTCGGTCGCCTCTAGTCGATCCTTGAAGTGCGGCATATTGCGACATAATCGAGTCTGACCATCACTGCTGCGACAATTCGTAGCTCGTGCCTTCGCGGGGACCTGTTCAGTACGCCGCCACAGATGAGGATGACAGCAGCGGAGGTTCACCATTTTCCGCTCGTGGCCGACGCGGGTGATCTCGTGTTCTTATCGACGTATTTACAAGACTTCAGGGATGCACCTGGTCTTGATGAGTTGTGAGTACCAATGTGCGCTGTCTTTCGGTAAGCGTTCGAGGGTGTCGTAATCGACTCGCACGATTCCGAAGCGCTTGGAGTAGCCGTAGCCCCACTCGAAGTTGTCCATTAGTGACCACACCTGATACCCGCGTAAATCAACGCCTCGTTGCATAGCTCGGTGCGCCGCAGTGAAGTGCCGGCGGAGGTAGTCGACCCGGTCAGTATCGTGTACTGCAGCTCCGCCTGTCTCTTCCACTACTTCGTCGGCGAATGCAGCACCGTTTTCCGTGATCATGAGTGGCAGGTTCGGGAAGTCCTCGTGTAGGGAGACGAGGAGTTCCTCCAGTCCAGAGGGTTCAATGTTCCATCCCATTTCGGTGTAGGGTCCGGGTTGTTTGAGGAACTCGACGTTTTCCGCCCCGGGCCAGGGTGATCCGCCGACATCTTTGTGACCGTCGGCGTTTTCTCTGGGTGTGATACCGTCCCATTGGCGAACGAGAGTTGTTGAGTAGTAGTTGACGCCGAGTACATCGAGGGGCTGATTGATGATTTCGGTGTCGCCGTCTTCGATGAAAGACCAGTCTGTGATGCTTTTGGTGTCGTTGATGACATCCGCCGGGTATTTCCCTTTGAGGAGCGGGTCAAGGAAGACGCGGTTGGCGAGCCCATCAATTTGGCGGATTGCATCGTGATCTGTCGCGCCTTCGCCGCGGATCACATGCAGGTTCAGGGTGATTGAAAAGTCCGGATTATTTGTGACGGTGTTCCTGAGTTCAGTGATCGCCAATCCATGGGCGAGATTTAGATGATGAACCGCTTTGAGGGCGTCCTCGTCATTGGTGCGTCCGGGTGCGTGCGCACCGGATCCGTATCCGAGATAGGCGGAGCACCAGGGCTCGTTGAGTGTGGTCCAGGTGACTACTCGGCCCCCGAGCGCCCTTCCCATAATGTGTGCGTACTCCGCAAAGGCGTAGGCGGTTTCACGGTTGGTCCACCCGCCCTCGTCTTCGAGGGCCTGGGGTAGGTCCCAGTGGTAGAGGGTTGCAATTGGGCGGATGCCGCGTGCAAGCAGGCCATCAACGAGTCGTTCGTAGAATTCGATGCCCTTCTGATTGGGTATTCCCCGACCGCTGGGCTGAATGCGTGACCAGGCGATGGAGAACCGGTACGCCTGAAGTCCTAGGTCTTTCATCAGGTTCAGATCTTCTTCGAGTCGATGGTAGTGGTCATCGGCTACGTCCCCGGTGTCACCGTTCCATGTTTTTCCGGGTGTGTGGCTGAAGGTGTCCCATATGGATGGGCCTCTGCCGTCCTCTTTTGCGGCGCCCTCAATTTGATAAGCGGCTGTTGCTGAGCCGAAGATAAAGCTTTCCGGGAACTCGAGTCCTGAGTCACGGTAGTCGGGGTTGCCCTCAATGGTCATGTATAAGGCCTTTCTGATTGTGTGTTTGTTCAGATAATTTCGATGGGAGTCGTTGTGGCTATCGGGTGACCGGATCCGGCTCGTCGAGTAGCGTGAGTTCGTCCTGTCGGGGTGAGCCTTCCCAGTCGCCGGTTGTCAGGCAGGCGAACGCACCGGTTTTGACGGCTGTCGATAGCCGCTGGTGGATGGGCTTTCCGGTGAGGAATTCGAAGAGGTATCCGGCAACGAATGCGTCCCCGGCGCCGACGGTGTCCACCGCTCGAACATCCACTGCGTCCTGGTGATATTCGGTACCATCGATCAGCGCGAAGCAGCCTGCGGCGCCCTGTTTGATCACGACGTCGGATGGGCCGAGCGCCGCGATCCCGTGTCCGAGGTCTGCAACGCTTTCGGCCAGCGGAACTATAAGCCGTGCTTCGTCCTCTCCGGCAAAAACTATGGTTGATGCCTTTGCCATTTCTATATAGACGCTGGCCGGGTTGCGGCCCTTCCACAACGAACTGCGGTGGTTGACATCGAAAGAGACGGGCACTCCTGCCGCCCGGGCGGCGTGTATTGCTGCGAAGACGGCTCGGTAAGCTGAATCCGATAGAGCCGGTGTGATGCCCGTGATGTGCAGCAGACGGGCATCCCGTATTGCAGCTAATGGCAGGGTTTCGGGGGTGAGGCGGCTGCCTGCGCTGCCTTCCCGGTAGTACCAGACTCTGACGGAGTCTGCGGTGCGCCGTTCTTTAAGCATGAGACCGGTGGGCGCGTCTTCGTCGATGATTGCATGGGCGTTCACGCCTTCGGCGCGTAGTTCCCGGAGGATCCTTTCGCCGAGGCTGTCGCGGCCGACCCGCCCGATCCAGCTTGTCGACATTCCGAGGCGCTGGAGGGCGATCGCAACGTTGGATTCCGCGCCACCTATCCCCAGCGTCATTTCGGAGACATGAGCAAGAGGCCCGGGTGTATCTGCCCGCAGCAGTCCGAGGGTTTCGCCTAGCGTGACGACATGCAGGTCAGGTGTGCTGGTCACAACTCCTCGATTCGTGTCATGGCCTCCGCAGACAATTGGCGGATCGTGTCGAAATCGTCGGCAGCGATACTCGCGGGAGGGGCCATCCAACTTCCGCCCACGGCGAAGACTGCTGGATGAGTCAGATACTCCGTGGCATTCTGTGCCGTTATTCCTCCACTGGGCAAAAAGGAAACGTTCGGGAATGCAGCTGCTAGTGAACTGAGCATCGCGATACCGCCGAGTTGTTCGGTCGGAAAGAACTTGACCGCTGTAAGGCCCGCGTTGACTGCTGCCTGAAGCTCTGAGGCGGTGGCGATTCCGGGAAACACGGGCACGCCGTGATCTGCCGCTCTGGCTACAACGTCGTGCCCGTAACCAGGGCTCACGATGAACTGGGCTCCGGCAAGGACCGCTTGGTCAACCTGGGTGGCATTCAAAACGGTACCGGCGCCCACCAGAAGATCCCCACGGCCGGCGATCTCGCCTATTGCCTTAACGCCGGCTTCGCTGCGGAGTGTGATCTCGACGACCGGGATACCGCCGTCCACGAGGGCGTCCGCGAGAGGCACGGCCTGCGCAGGATTATCGAGCGTGACGACCGGAACAATTCGGGACTCAGCCAATCTTGCGAGCACGTCGGTAGTCATCGGCCGAGCCAACCGCCGTCGACTGGAAGTGTGATACCGCTCACGTACGCCGAGGCGTCGCTGGCAAGGAAGACAGTTGCTCCCGCAAGATCGGAGGCATTACCCCATCGGCCAGCAGGGATCCGTTCAAGTATCGCGCGGGAGCGGTGCGGGTCATCCCGCAGCGCCTGCGTGTTGTCCGTTGCGATGTAGCCGGGAGCGATGGCATTCACCGTGACACCTTTGGAAGTCCATTCGTTCGCCAGTGCCTTCGTCAGACCGGCCACGGCAGATTTGGAGGCCGTATACCCGGGGACATTGACTCCGCCCTGGAAGCTCAACAGTGAGGCGGTGAAGATGATCCGCCCGTAACCGCGGGCGATCATCTGTGCGCCGACCGCCTGGGTGAGGGCGAATTGACTGGAGAGGTTCACATTGATCACATGGTCCCAGCTGCTGAGAGAATGCTCCGCCGCCGGTGCCCGCACGATGGTCCCCGCGTTGTTCACCAGCACGTCAACGGGACGGTCCGACGAAGTAAGCTCATCAGCGAACGCGAGCACGCAATCCCTATCGCTGAAGTCGACCGAGTGGGCGCTGAACGTGCGTCCAAGGCCGGTGACCCGCCCGGCGATGGCACTTCCGGACTCTCCGATTGATGCGCTGACCCCGATGATATCGGCGCCCGCCGCGGCGAGCGATTCGGCCATCGCAAATCCAATTCCTCGCCGCGCGCCGGTGACAACGGCAAGCTTCCCAGTGAGATCAAATAGGTCTGCAACCATGCCTATGCTCCCGCCTGGCAATCGATGAGGATTTTCATGGCTCCGCCGCTGGACAGTGCGTCGAACGCGGCACTGGTTTCCGATATTGGTGCAATCCGGCTGATCAAAAGGTCTACCGGAATCACTCCGCGATCAAGCAGCTTAACTGCGGCTTCATAGTCGGAGCGTTCGTATACCCGGGCACCGATGATCGTCATTTCCCGCCAAAACACACGTTGAAGATTCACGGGCCGCGGATCGGGATGAATGGCCACAACAACCACCCGCCCGCGGACCTTCGCTAAATCCGGTGCAGCCAACACAGCCTGGGCGGCACCGGAGACCTCGAAGACAACATCGGCTCCCGCTCCACTGGTCCACTCCTCTACCCAAGCAGCCTGGTCGACCGTCTGAGGATCAAGAACTTGAAATCCCAGTTCGGCGACTGCCTGTCGCCTGCTCGGATCGGGCTCGATCACGACAACCTCGGCACCAAACTCCCGGGCAGTGGAAGCAATGAGCACACCTATCGGCCCGCCGCCGATGACCACCGCCGTTTCACCCGGCTGTAACTCCGCCCGCCGCACATCGTGCACGGCGACGGCGAGCGGTTCGACGAGGGCGGCGTGATCAAGACGAAGAGCCGGCGGTAGCGCAACCAAGACCTTAGAGGAAACGTTCCAATAGCCCTGCAGTGCGCCGGGGGAGTCGATGCCGATGAAGTTCAGGTTTTGGCAGATGTGCTGATTCCCTGCCAGACAAGCGGGGCAGGATCCGTCCCACTCCAGCGGCATGACGGTAACCGGGTCGCCGACTTTCCAGCCGTCGACGTCATCGCCCACCTGAGAAATTACCCCCGACATTTCGTGGCCAAGAATGGCTGGCATTGTCACCCGCGCGTCCATGTGCCCGTGCAGGATATGCAGGTCCGTTCCACAGATGCCGACGTAAGCGACCTTGATCTGTACTTGACCAGGTGCCGGCGGGAGAGGTGCGACTTCCCGGACCTCGACGGTCCGTCCGCCCACATAGTTTGCGCTCAGCATCCGCTACTCCTCGGTGTTCGAACCAGATGGGTTGTCCTTGCCTTGCCCCATACTAGACACCCGACTACGATATGAACAAACGTTTGCTCATGTCAGGGTCCGACACCGGGACGACTGCACGTGCGCTCAGTCGCCGACTACAAATACTGGGAGAGATATGAAGCCCCATCTCGTTAAACCTCTGGATGGAATCCTCGTGCTCGATTTCAGCCAATTTCTTGCCGGTCCGGTGGCCGCAATGAGACTTGCCGACCTCGGCGCACGTGTCATTAAGATTGAACGGCCACAGGGTGGTGATATCGGCCGGACCCTAGCATTTGCGGGCCGGTCAGCCGACGGCGATACTATTTCGTTCCACGCGATGAACCGGAACAAAGACGGGATCACTGCTGATTTGAAGGACCCTGATGACTTGAACCGCATCAAGGAGCTGGTTAGTCAGGCAGATGTAATAATCCAGAACTTTCGTCCCGGCGTAATGGAACGTATCGGCCTTGACTATGAGTCCGTCGCGGCGATCAACCCACGCATCGTCTACGGCAGTGCAAGCGGCTACGGAGACGAAGGCCCGTGGAAGGACAGACCGGGACAGGACCTGCTCGCCCAAGCCGTTTCCGGGCTACCGTGGCTCAGTGGGTCTCGCTCCGATGGGCCCGTGCCGGCGGGCCTATCCCTGGCGGATCACCTCACCAGCTGTCACATCGCGCAGGGTGTTACGGCGCTGCTGCTCAGACGTGAACGAACCGGTCTCGGCGGCCACGCTCAAACCAGTCTGCTTGAATCCATGCTTGATTTACAGTTCGAACTTCTTAGCACCAGACTCAACGACCAATCCGTATCGGTCGAACGCGGCGGTCAGCACTCGGCTCACGCATTCCTCGCCGCGCCCTACGGCACCTATCCAACCGACGACGGCTATATCGCTCTCGCAATGAATCCCATTCCCAAGCTCGGACAGCTGCTGAGCATACCCACACTCATAGAGATCACTGACCCGGATGAGGCGTGGACCCGGCAGGAGGAGATTGAGTCGCTCCTTGCCGCCCATTTTGCAACCCGCAGCACCCAGTACTGGCTGGATATTCTCGACGCCGCAGACGTTTGGTGCGCTCCGGTTTTGACCTTGAACGAACTGATCGGCCATGACGGCTTCGCCGCCGTGAAAATGACCCAAGACGTGGTGCGGGAAAGCGGTAATACCGAGAACGGTTCCGAACTGAGACTTTCGACAACACGCAGCCCAATCCGCATTGACGGTCATATCCTTACTAGCGACAAGCCTGCGCCGAAACTCGGACAGCACAACGACGCGGTCAGAAACGAGTTCTTCTCGGCCCAGGTGTCGGAATTCTTGGCATGACCACCACACTTCGCGGTATCACCTGGGAACACCCAAGAGGCTACAGATCCATGTCCGCCTCCTCCCGACGGTACTTCACCAACACCGGAGTCAACGTCGAGTGGGAATATCGGTCATTGCAGGCATTCGCCGACGCCCCACTTGATCAGCTCACGAAAGATTACGATCTTCTCGTCATCGATCATCCACACATCCCGTTGGCGAGCGCACAAGGATTGTTCGCCCAGCTCGACGGATCCGGATTCGATGATGAACTGACTTTGCTGGCAGCCCAGTCCGTCGGCCCGTCCCACGTTAGCTACGCACACAACGGGCACCAGTACGCCCTGGCAAGTGATGCTGCGGCTCAGGTGGCGGCATACCGCCCGGATCTGCTGACCGACCCTCCCATGGAATGGGGTGCCGTCTTCGAACTCGCACGCGCAGGCAGGGTCCTCTGGCCCGCCAAACCCATTGACGCGTACTCCTCCTTTCTGACCCTCGCCGCCGCGGGCGGCACTCCCGTCAACGCAGACACCGGCCGATTCCTGTCCGAGGATGATGCACTCCCGATATTGGAGAAGATGCACCTGCTTGCCGCGCATGTTCCTGAAAGCAGTTTCGCTGCCAACCCAATTGACGTAGCCGAGGCTCTCTCGACCACTGATACTTGGCTGTACTCGCCTCTGTTGTTCGGCTACACAAACTACTCTCGTGCCGGATTCCGGCCATACCGGCTGAAGTACGTCGACATGCCCTCCAACGGGAAAGGTGTCGAAGGTTCACTCCTTGGCGGTGCGGGAATCGCTGTGTCATCCTCGGCATCTGACGTCGAAGCAGCCCGAGCGTTCGCTTTCTGGGTAGCCTCGGCCGGCACCCAATCCGGTGTTTACTACGACGCCGGAGGCCAGCCAGGAAACGCTACAGCGTGGGAGGATGACCGACTGAACTCACATACGCTCGACTTCTTCACCGGCACCAGAACTACGCTGGAAGGCGCTTATGTTCGCCCCCGCTGCAGCCGCTACATCGAATTCCAGGACCTCGCTTCACCGTGGGTGACACAGGCACTGCAAGGCGACCTCTCTGACCAGCAACTAATTACTCGTCTCAACGATGCGGCCGCACGACTGCTGGTGGAGAACTGATGCAAACGATCGACAGATGGTACGAAGACCACAATGTGGGTGAGAGTCGCTCAGGTGTGGGCCGCACCGTCACAGAGGCAGATATTGTGCTCCATGCCGGACAAACCGGCGATTTCTTCCCCCATCACATGGACGCGCACTGGTGCTCAGAGCAGCCCTTCGGCGAACGCATTGCGCACGGCACACTGATCCTCTCCATCGCCGTGGGAATGACAGCCGGTGACATCAATCCGCAGTCGATGAGCTACGGATACGACCGGATCCGCTTCATTCGCCCCGTATTTATCGGGGACACCATAACGGTCACGGCCGAGATCACGGAAATGCATGATCACAAGAAGGAGCCCGGTCGCCTCGGCTACCTTTATGAGCTAGTGACGGTAACTAATCAGCGGTCGGAGACGGTGATGGTCCTGACACATCTGTATCTGACAAACAAACGGCCGATATGAGACGCCTCCACCGTCCCAACCGTACACTTGGCCTATGGCGACCCTAAGTGATGTTGCTACGGCAGCCGGTGTATCCATCTCCGTGGTCTCGCGGGTGCTCAGTAACGCACCGTCCGCCCGTGTGGGAGAGGGCACCCGCAAGCGTATCGAAGAAGCGGCACAGCAGCTGGACTACCGCCCCAACTTCGCTGCCCGCGCCTTGAAACTGTCGCGTTCAAAAGTTATCGCTCTGGTCGTTCCCGACCTTACGAACGCGATTTTCACTGAGCTTATGCGCGGAGTTGAAGACGCTGTGCTTGAACGCGACTACACCGTTCTAATCGGCCGCGCCGAGGCGATGCAGCCCGGCGGTGAAGCGATCAAAAAACTGATTGGCGAAGTTCGGATCGATGGGATGCTCGTACAACACCGTGACACTGCCACACGTGAGGAAATTGCAGCCCTTTCGGACGCGCGAATACCTGTGGTGTTCATTAACTCCATCGAAGCTAACCATGTGGGCTCTGTTGTTCTTGAGGATGAGGCCGCCGCCCGCATCGCCACTGAACACCTGATCAATCTTGGACACAGTCGAATAGGACTCATTACCGGAAGATCCCAGTCCTACACCGCGGGCAGGCGGGCCGCAGGATTCCGTGCGGAAATGCATGCCGCCAACTTGCCTGTGGAACCGGGCTGGATGCGTTCAGTGGGCTACGAACCTCAACGCGGAAGGGAAGCCTTTCGGCACATTATGAGTCAGCACAGGCGTCCAACTGCGCTGTACATCGCCAATGTGAACGCGGCGATTGGCGCCCTGGCGGAGGCAAGGTCGATGAACTTGCGGGTTCCCGAGGATGTTTCGATCATCGCCATGCACGACTCCTGGACCGCCGAAAATACCTGGCCCCCACTGACGACCGTAAAAATGCCGCTCTACGAGATGGGACGTCGCTCCGTGGAAGTTCTGTGGAGCAGAATGACCTCCAGTGTGACCGAAGACGTCGTGATTACCGATCCGCAACCGCAAATCATCTTGCGCGAATCGACCGCCCCGCCGTCATCGTGAAGAGCGAGCCGTCGCAGATCCGAATGGCTGAGGTCGGAACACTCAAATAGTCGCTAGTCGTCATAACTGAAGCAGGCGGGCGCTGGAAGCATCCTGATCGCAACGGCGACAACGGTGCTGTGGGGATCTCAGATGAAGGGTGCGGAAGTTCTCAGCCTGAATAGATGCGCAAACACCGTCTGAACGTTGTCGCCTTTGAACCACGTTACGAAACCTCCGTGGTTGGACTTCCTTCTTGGGTGCCGATTATCCAAACGAACCATATTTGGCCAGCCGTGATGATGACAGCAAGGTTGCCCCGATCAAGGTGCGCTCAGGGGAGGGGAAGCTGCGCTCCAGCGAATTAGGCCACGTTAATACCTACGCGGCGGCATTCACGTGGGTCACTCAAGGGCTAGATCGCTATCAAGCATTGCGCAAAGTGAGTTTCGTCTCTATGCTTGAACAAACGTTTGCTCACTGCGGTGTTTCTAGGATTCTCTGACAGAGCAGACCCGCCGGTCCGTCCGTTCGGCGGCACTTATCTCAATACACAGATGGAGGAATTATGCGCTGGAGGTCGAAGAGGATCTTGGCAACGGTGGCGTCGGCGGCTGTCGCTGCCCTTGCGTTCACAGGATGCTCCGCTGCAGGTGGTGGTCCGAGTGAATCAGGCGGTGGGACGTTGTCTATCGGAACCGGTGGTGTTTTCACCGCGACCAATAATCCGTTTGTTCCCACATCGAGTTCAACGGCGAACGGTTGGGCCTGGCTCATCTACGAACCGTTGGTGCAGACAAACACGGCAATCCCGACTCAGGACCCGGAACCCTGGCTCGCGTCAAGCTTTGAATGGGCACCTGATTACACGTCGGTTTCATTCACGGCGCGCGAGGGTGTGGCGTGGAGCGATGGCGAACCTTTCAGCGCCGATGACATCGCGTTCACATTCAATCTCATCAAAGAAAACGACGCGCTGAACAGTGAGAACATTCCTTACGGTGACGTGGCGGTTGACGGCGACACCGTCACGGTGACGTTCGACGAAACACAGTTCGTGAATCAGACGTCGGTCACCGGCCAGTTCATCGTCCCGGAGCATATCTGGGAGAGCATTGATGACCCCGCAACCTACGCGGACTCAGAACCAGTGGGTACCGGACCCTTCCTGTTCGCATCAGCATCCTCTAGCGTCGCCCGGCTCGACAAAAATCCGGAATATTGGCAGGCGGACGAAGTCGAAGTGGGAAGCGTCGTCTACCAGGCGTTTCAGGGCAACGATGCGATCGTGACCGCTCTTGCAGCCAATGACGTCGACTGGGCCGCTTCGTTCGCCCTCAACCAAGAAAGCGGATTCACCGACTTAGACCCGGAAACGAACTTGGCCTGGAACGTCTCGTCGATGGGAATCGATGCGTTTGTTCTGAACACTGCGAAAGCACCGTTTGACAATGTTTACCTTCGCCGCGCCATCAACATGGTCATCGACCGCCAGCAGGCGAGCGAGCTGGCCACCGCAGGCATTCTCGAACCGATCACATCGGTAACCGGGTTGCCCCAGCCTGTGGCTAATGAATTCATCGATGACCAGTTCGAAGACCAAGAGCTCTCTGTTGACGTTGAGGCGGCCAAGGCCGAACTCGAAGAGGGTGGTTTCACCCTCTCTGATGGAGTACTGACGGATCCCAATGGCGACCCGGTGACCATGGAACTGATTGACCCCTCTGGCTGGACGGACTATCTGACCGAACTCCAAGTCATTGGTGAGAGCCTGGCCGAAATCGGAATCGATACATCTATTGAGACGCCGTCACAGGATGCGTGGGCCGCCGCGCTCTCGGTCGGTGACTTCGATGGAACGATGCGCTACTCGGATTCTGGTCCCACTCCGTATGACATCTATGCCAGCTTCATGGACGGGGCGCAGTTCGCCCCGATCGGTGAAACCGTCACCGGCAATTACACGCGGTACAACAACCCGGAGGCAACACAGGCGCTCGATGAATACGCGAATGCCGCCGACGAGGCTTCCCGTGAGGCCGCTTTGGTGAAACTGCAGGAGATCTTCGCTGCGGAGGTGCCTGCTGTGCCCATGCTTGCTAAAGCGTCAACGGGAATGTTCAATACGGAGAATTGGACCGGCTGGCCCAGCGAAGATGACCCTTACGCGGATCCGGGAATCCTGAGCACGAACATTTCCCAGGTCATGGTCAATCTTGACCCATCGTCATAAACCCGGAAAGACGAGGGGCGCCGGTCGGCCCGATCGGCGCCCCTCGTCTGCGGCTTATATCGAAAGGCATCTATCATGCAGGGAAGCGTGACGTCGACGCCGGAGCCTCCGGTGCTGGAGGCCCGGAATGTCAGTATGACCTTCAAGGTCAGGAAAAAGGGTCGGGCCTCCAGCGGACGTAAGATCCTCACCGCTGTCGACAGGGTCTCCCTCACCATCCACCCCGGCGAAGTAGTGGCTGTCGTGGGAGAGTCCGGCTCCGGCAAATCCACGATCGCCCGCGTCATGTCGCAGCTCTACCGGCAATCCGCGGGCGAAATCCTGCTGGATGGCGAACCGGTCCACGTGCGGGGAACCAAAGCGTTCCGGAAGTATTGCAAGCAGGTGCAGTTGATGTTTCAGGATCCCTTTGCGTCGCTGAATCCCCTGCGCACCATCCGCTACCATCTTGCTGATCCGCTAAAGATTCACAAGCAGGACGCGGGCGACGTCGAAGAATCAGTCAAGGCTCTCCTAGAGCGGGTAAAGCTTTCACCCGCCGAGCGTTACATCGACAAGTACCCCCATGAACTCTCGGGCGGGCAGCGTCAACGTGTTTCCATAGCGCGTGCTCTCGCAGCGAATCCACGTGTGCTGCTCGCCGATGAACCCGTCTCCATGCTCGACGTTTCGATCCGACTTGGCATACTCAACCTGCTGCGTGACCTAAAAAATGACTACGACCTGGGGATTCTGTACATCACCCATGACATCGCCTCCGCCCGCCACTTTGCCGACCGGGTATTGGTAATGTACGCGGGCGAGATCGTTGAGAGCGGGGAAAGCGAAGCCCTCACGCAGAGCCCAAAACACCCGTACACCAAACTCCTGATCGGCTCCGCACCGGACCCCGACAAGGCCAGCCGGGACGAAATCGCCGACCGCGCCCTGTCGACATCAGCCGAACCCCCCAGCCTCATCAATCCACCCAGCGGATGCCGCTTTCATCCTCGCTGCCCGCTGGCGACCGAGAAGTGCGTGGCCGAGACTCCACCGAAAATCGGCGTCGGTCCGGAACGCTGGGCGGCCTGTTGGGCCTACTCCGTTGAGCCCTCCGAACTGCCGCTGCCCAAAATTCCCGCCAGCTGGGAGGTAGCTGGATCATGAAGTTCATCCTGCGACGTATCGCCTTCTATCTCGTAACCGCGTGGGCGGCGATAACGATCAATTTTCTTCTGCCCCGATTCATACCAGGCGATCCAGTACAGTCCCTGCTGACCCGATTCCAGGGACAAGTCAGCCCTGAAGCTACAAAGTCGCTCTACATACTTTTTGGCCTCGATCAATCCGCAAGCATCTGGGAACAATACCTGGACTATTGGGCCCAACTCTTCCGAGGCGATCTCGGCCTATCGTTCACCTACTTCCCGACGCCAGTGGCCGACGTGATCTCCCAATCCCTACCCTGGACGCTGGGGCTGGTGGGCATTTCCACTGTCATCGGCTTCCTCATCGGAACCGGCGCCGGAATTCTGGCCGGCTGGCGAAGAGGTGGGTGGATGGAGCGGTTTATCCCCGTAACAAGCTTCTTCTCCTCGATCCCGTACTTCTGGCTGGGCCTACTGATCATTGCAATTTTCGGCGTCCAGCTGGGTTGGTTCCCTTACGCCGGCGGCTACGACATCCGATATATTCCCGGCTTCGACACAGGATTCCTCGGAAGTGTCGTGTACCACGGCTTTCTGCCTGCCGTCACCATCGTGGTTAGTTCATTTGCCGGCTGGATGCTGAGCATGCGCAACATGATGGTCACTGTCACCAGCGAAGACTACGTCGTGGTCGCACACGCCAAAGGACTGACGGAGCGAAAAGTGAACTTTGCCTACGCGGCGCGCAACGCCATTTTGCCGAGTGTCTCCGGATTCGCCTTATCACTCGGCTTTATCGTCGGCGGAACACTTCTGACAGAGCAGGTCTTCTCCTACCCAGGAATCGGCTTCACCATGTTCCAAGCCGTCGAAGCACAGGACTATCCACTACTTCAAGGCATGTTCCTCATCATCACCTTTGCCGTTCTCGCGGCGAACCTCATCGCGGACATGGCCTACGTAGCACTGGACCCACGCACGCGGACGGAGGCATAACCGGTGACATCCTCAGCAGGCACCGACGCAGCTGTCCTGACCGCTTCCCCGGAAGACGCAAAGCTCCCGAAGGAGAAAAAACCAAGCGGACCCTTGTCGGGATTCTGGCGCACACCAAAATCCCGAGTCGGACTAATCCTCACCGCGTTTTTCATCGTCCTGGCCGTCCTTGGGCCAATATTCGCACCCTACGACCCGAACGCCCTAGGCGCGGATCTCCTTGAACCGCCGTCGTGGGAACATCCATTCGGAACCACCCAGACCGGGCAGGATGTGTTCTCACAGTTCCTCATTGGCGCCCGAAGCGTCATGGTCGTTGGCTTCATAGCGGGCATCGCCGCCACAGCGCTGGCCCTGATCGTTGGCATCAACGCGGCACTGTTTCCCGGCGTCGTCGATGATGCCCTCTCCGGGCTGGCCAACGTGTTCCTGGTGATTCCTGCATTGCCGCTGCTGATCATCATCGCCGGGTCCCTGCCGTCCGGAGGCGGCTGGATCACTATCGCACTGGTCATCAGCATCACCTCCTGGGCATGGGGTTCGCGGGTCATCCGCGCCCAGACCCTGTCTCTGCGCAACCGCGATTTCGTCCAGGCCGCCCGAGCAACCGGTAAATCGACGGCATCCTTGATCTACTTCGAGATTCTGCCCAACCTCGTTCCCATCATCGCCGGCGGATTCGTGGGAACCGTGAACGTGGCTGTCCTCACACAGGTTTCCCTCTCCTTCATCGGCATCGGTTCCTCCAGCGACTGGAATTGGGGGACCATACTGTTTTGGGCGCAGGGCCAGCAGGCCCTCGCACAGGGTGCATGGTGGTGGTTCCTCCCCGCCGGGCTCGCCATTGCACTGCTCGGAATGGCGCTCACCCTGATCACTCTCGGCATCGACGAATTTGTGAACCCCCGATTGAGAGCAGGCGGGATCGACGTCAAGGGATTGAAGAAGCTCGGCGTCACCTCACGCGTGGGATACACCGCGGTGCTACCTCGAAAGGAACAATAATGGCGCTGACCACACGGCGGACAATCGGCGAACCCGTCCTCGAGATTCGTGACTTCTCCGTCTCCTATGGAATGGGTACGTCCGAGGTGCAGGCACTGGAGAATATCAATCTCACACTTCACCGGGGGGAAGTCCTCGGGCTAGCCGGTGAATCAGGGTCGGGTAAATCAACTCTCGTCTATGGTGCCACGCGTTTGCTATCACCACCTGGAGTGGTGACCTCCGGCGAGGTGATCTATCACGGAGATAACGGCACAGCGGGAGTCGATATCCTCAGGCTCAACGATCAGCAACTCAGGGCCATGCGATGGAACGACCTGTCCTTGGTTTTTCAGGGGTCTATGAACTCGCTGAGCCCAGTCTTCAGGATCGACCGCCAACTCACGGACGCAATTTCCGTTCATCGCCCCGATTCAACCCCCCAGAGCCGCAACGCAAGAGCAAAGGAACTACTCACCCTAGTAGGCATTCCACAGGACCGAATCCGGGCCTATCCACACCAGCTTTCCGGCGGGATGCGCCAGCGGGTCATGATCGCGATGGCAATGGCGCTGAACCCGGACGTTGTAATCATGGATGAGCCGACCACCGCACTCGACGTGGTCATGCAACGTCAGATTCTCGAGGAAATTCTGCGCCTGCGCAGCGAAATCAACTTCTCCGTCATCTTCATTACCCACGACGTATCACTTCTGATTGAGCTGGCCGACCGCATCGCCATCATGTATGCAGGGCGCATCATCGAACAAGGACCCGCCCGCAGTATTTACGAACACCCGCAGCACCCGTATACCTATGGACTCCTAAATTCGTTTCCATCGCTGCACGGGGAACGCAAAAAGGTAGAAGGTATTCCCGGATCACCTCCCGACCTGCAAAACATGCCGGGCGGGTGCCCGTTCAATCCGCGCTGCTCCTACACAATGCAAACCTGCCTTCAGATCATGCCTCCGCTACAAAACTCTGAACGCAACCCCGATAGCCCGCAACATCAAGTGGCCTGCCATCTGCACACGCCGGACAGCACGAAACCGCTCCCCGCCGCCCTGTCCCGATAGCCCAAGGCCGCCATCGCCTTCCGAAGGAACTCCTCGACAATGAGCACACGCACGTACTGGTCCAATTCGCCCGGCGAAGACTGGGAGCACGGAATCGCAATCGGCAATGGACTCGTCGGTGCCCTCGTTTTTGGCGAACCAGGCGAGCACCAACTGACCCTGGCACATGAGCGGGTTGTCCTGCCCACCGATCCGATCCGAGCGGCTCCCGATCTCGCTGCGGACCTCCCGCACATCCGTCGGCTCATCGACACGGGCCGTGCGCAGGAAGCCGCCGAACTGGGCGTGCGTCGTTCCAGGGAACAAGGCTATCCGGCACTGCAATGGACCGATCCGCTCGTACCTGTCGCATCGGTTCATATCACCGGATCGAAGACCAGTGACACCGAGAACTACCGACGCGATGTGGATCTGGCTCGGGGCTTGGTCACACTGAGCTGGCTAAACGAGGAAGGACGCGCGACGATCCGTTCCTTCATGAGCCGCTCCGACAACATAACAGTCGTCGAGGTCAAAGGCGTCCAGGGCGCAGCCGACGGCGTCCAGCTGAGCCGACCGGGCAACGTCGCTACCACGCAGTCAGGGGTCAAAGGCGGTAACGAAGACTACGTAATATTCAACGAATACCACCTGGGGGCCACGCAGGCGCTCGCGCTGAGCTTTTCGACGGCATGGGAAACGGGCCCAGCTGGAGCCACCAGCTACTTGACGCCGCTTGAGCGAACGTCTGACTCAGTCCTGTTCGTTGTAGGGGTGTTTCTCGAAGTAGACGGCACCGGCTCCGACGAACGCTGGATCACTCTGAGCGAGACACTGCCAACCAGCTTCGATGAACTGCTGGTGCGTCACGAACACTCTTTCAGCGAACAGGTCACCGTAGTCGATCTGGATTTAGACGCCCCGACCTCAGGTGACCCGGTTGAGCAGCTGCAGGCCAGCACTGATGAAACACGGCACCGCGAACTGCTCCAACTGCAGTTTCAGTCTGCTCAGGCGCTCATCTCTGCCAGCACCGGCGATCTGCCCCCTACCCTGCAAGGTGTCTGGTCCGGAACCTTCGATCCGGCGTGGTCCTCGGACTACACGATGAACGGCAACGTCCAATGCGGTTCCATCGCAAGCATGCTCGGCACTGGAAACCACGCCCTGCTGCGAATCTACCTAGACATGCTTCAGGGATTCTCCGACGATTTCTTCGAAAATTCTCGTCTGCTGTTCGGCACCGGCGGCTACGTGATGCCTTCGCGTTGCAGCCCGACCCACGGCAAATGCACTCATTTCGACGAAAGGCACTGCCATGAATTCTGGACTGCCGGCGCGGCGTGGTCCGCAGCGTTTTTCCTGGACTACGCCTGGTACACCGGAGACCTGAATTTCCTGCGCGAGTACGCCTATCCTTTCGCACGAGAAACAGAACGCTTCTATGAAGACTTCCTCATCCGGGAAAATGGCCGGATTGTCTTCACCCCGTCCTACTCCCCGGAAAACAGGTCACCGACGTTTGGCTCCCAGGCATGCCGAAACTCCACCATGGACCGCGCCGCTCTGGGCGGACTGCTGAACGGACTTCAACGCGCTTCAGAGCTCCTAGGCTTAGACCGGGATCTCAACGAACGTCGGGATGAGTGGTTAAGGGCCCTACCCCCGTACCGTGTTGCACCGGACGATTCGCTGGCTGAATGGCTCGACGAGGGGGTCGAAGAGGACCTCGGTCATCGCACAGCATCGCAGCTCCTCGGGTTGTGGTTTGAGCCGGATCCAGTCTTGGTGTCAGATCCCAAGCTGCGCGACGCTGCCCGGATTCTAATCCGGGAAAAACTTGCGTGGCGCTCAAGCCGCGCTGGCAAGGAGGAAATGGCGTACGGGCTGGTGCAGCTCGGAATCGCGGCGGCCGTCCTCGGCGATGCGGAGTCAGCGAAGGAATGCGTGGACAGGATGTCCCGGCTCTACTTCCTTCCCTCCCTCGCCACCACCCACGATGTTGGTGAAATTTTCAACGTCGACATCAGCGGAGGTATGCCCGCCGTCATCATCGCGATGCTTATCGGATCCACCATGGAGCGGCTGACCCTCCTGCCAGCACTTCCCAAAGAATGGGCCACCGGAACCATCCGAGGCGTCCATGCCCGTGGGGCCCTAAAAATTGATGAGCTGAAATGGACAGCAGAATCACTTGACCTGCAGGTGACCGCGCTGCCCGGCTCAACCTCAGTACGATCCGAACAGCCGATCGAGGTCCTGCTCCCTCCCGGGTTTACCCTCTCCGACCAGGACACCGCTGCGCAGACAAAACCCGGGGGCATCATCACACTGCAACTGCCCGACGGAGCAACGTGCAATCTCCACGCAAGTCGTTAGTTCAACAGCACAGATCGGATGGACGTCCGCGCCTGCCCGGATACATCAGTGAAATGCGTGGGGCGTCAATTATCAATTTCACCTACCCGAGAGGAACTTATCGGTCGATTGCGCTGCAGTGGACCCACGGACCGATCCTCGCAGGCAATTCGATGAGTTGAATCTCAGGGATGACGATGCAGTCCGACTCACCGGTGGACTGCACCGCACTTGAATGTTGACAAAGGAGACGCGACGATCATGATTATAGACGCCCACCAACACGTCTGGAACCTCGAGCGAGCACGCTACGACTGGCTGGGGAAAACTCATGGACCCATCAATCGAACCGTTGAATTTGCGGAAATCCGTCCGCAACTGCAAAGCGCCGGAATAGACGCAACGGTGCTGGTGCAATCGGCTGACAATCCCGAAGATACGGAATATATGCTCAGCGTGGCGAAAGAAAACGCCGAAGTTGCTGCCGTCGTCGGCTACGTTCCCCTCGACAATCCTGACACGGCAGCGGAAATGCTCAACCGGTTAAACGCTAACCCGCACTTTGTCGGCGTCCGCAACCTCATCCACGACCAAACAGATCCTGACTGGCTCCTGCGCCCCAATGTCGATGAAGGACTGGGCGTTCTCGAACGCGCCAACGTCCCGTTCGATATTGTGTCTGTCTTACCTCGCCACTTGGAAATTGTGCCCATTCTGAGTGAGCGACACCCAGATCTCCGAATGGTCATCGACCACCTGTCAAAACCACCGCTCGGCCAGGACACACGTGAGCCGTGGTGGAGCTTGATCGAACGGGCAGCTGAGAACCCGCTTGTACACGCCAAGGTATCTGGTCTTTACCCGACGTCCGGCCCAATGACCGACTGGTCCAGTCAAAGCATTCGGCCGTTCTTTGAGCGCGCTCTAGATATCTTCAGCGCAGATCGGCTCATGTACGGCGGAGACTGGCCCATATCAGTAAACGCCGGAGGCTACCAAGCCGTATGGGAGGGACTATCAGAGCTATTCGACGACCTCACCGCAAAGGAGCGTGCCGCGATCGAAGGTGACACGGCCACCGGTTTCTATAGGATCGATGCTGCACTTCTGAAGCGCGCCGAGCGAAACATCGACTCCTCTCTAAGGTACAGACGTGAGTGAATGCGTCGGAAATCAAGAGGCAAAGACGGCACTTTGCCAAAGCCAGAACCTATCCGTGAAGTGCCGACCACGATGTGCTTTATCGGTCAGCAGTGATCGCTGACGGCGAGCACAGGCTCGTCCGCCGGGTCGGCAATGGGAACTCCATCACAACACCTCGATGATAAGGGGACTGCCTAGATGTCTCTACCAGAATTTTCACCGGCGGAAGCCTATGAAGTACGGCTGCCTATTCAGCCACGTCAGATCGTTGTTCTTGGTGCCGGCGGCATTGTCAGAGACGCGCATCTGCCGGCCTATAAGAAGGCAGGATTCCCGGTCACGGCTATATACAACAGGACAAAGGCGCGGGCGCAGGCTCTCGCGAAAGAATACAACATCCCACTGGTCTTCGATCGAGTTGGTGATGCTGTCAAAGCGGCCCCTGATGGAGCCGTATATGACTTGGCCCTAATGCCCGAACAATACTCCGCCACGCTTGAAGAGCTGCCCGACGGAGCGGCAGTTCTCGTTCAGAAGCCTCTCGGCAACTATTTGAAGGACAGCACGAAGCTATTGCAAATTTGCCATCGGAAGAAACTGGTTGCCGCGGTGAACACCCAGCTGCGGTTTAGTCCGTACGTTGAGGCCGCCCGCACAGCGATCGCTCATGGCACCATCGGAGAGCTGTATGACCTTGAGGTCAGGGTCGAAGTAAAAACACCCTGGGAACTCTTTCCCAATGTCCTTACACTCGATCGCTTAGAAATTAACATGCATAGTGTGCACTACATCGACTTAGTTCGATCATTTCTCGGCGACCCGGCAAGTGTTTCAGCGGTGACGGTGAAGCACCCTGAGAAAGCTCACGCAAACAGCCGTTCGGACATCATCATGCATTACCCGGCTAGGCCTCTTCGGGTTGTGGTTTCGACCAATCACGATCACCACTATGGCAAAAAATACCAAGAAAGTTACATAAAATGGGAAGGAACCAAGGGTGCCATCAGGGCGCAAATGGGCCTACTGCTTGACTACCCAACTGGTGGCAAGGATCGCTTAGAGATGTTTCTCAACTCAGAAGCCGAGCAAGGCTGGCAGCCACTTAAATTCAGCGGTTCGTGGTTTCCAGATGCGTTCATCGGCTCTATGGCTGCATTGCAACGCTTCGTTGAGGGGTCAGTGTCGGTTCTCCCAACAAGCGTTGACGATGTTCATCGCACAATGGCTGTGGTGGAAGCCGCCTATGAATCCTCGGAAATTGGCGGAATTCGCCCGGCTTATGGTCGATGTAACAGTCGGGTCGCAAACGAGTCCCCGGCTGGCTCGTCTGTAGAAACATGATCCAGCGAGCCTTGGATGTCTTGTTTTTCGCATGGGCGGAACGTGGTCGATGAGATCGGCTGTGTAGCGTTCGGTCAGGGCGGCCTCGAGCTGGACTGCATTGGCGAAGACTTCGAACTGGTCATGCGGCTGCACAGCAGGATGCGGCTGGCGAAGAAGAAGTACCGCGTGGTGTTCATCGCCGAACCGGTGTGCTGGACCGAGGTGCCGTCCACGGCAGCCGTCCTGGCGCGCCAGCGACGGCGCTGGCATCGCGGATTGTGGGACCGCTGGCAGGACCTGTGGGTGGCACTTCTCGTGTCGGTCCAGGAGAACCTCGCCTACAGGCAGCTAACCGCGGTGTGGCGCATCCAGGGCTGGTGGGCGGCGCTGCGTGGAAAGAAGCAGGTCTGGGGGACCATGACGCGCACAGGATTCGAGAGTGCGTCGAAGTAGCAAGGTTTTTGCTGCGGGATCGTGGATGGGCATGCAAGACTGCGAAGATGACTATTCCTATCAGCTCTTACGCCCACGTTCGCCTTACTGTCACCGACATCGACGTTTCCCGGAAGTTTTACGACGCACTGTTCGGTCTTCCCGTCGCCTTTGAAGTACCCGATGATGCTGACGACGCTACGCGCGAGCAGCTCGACTTCCTCTACGGCGGGGTCATCTACAAGCTCGGGAACTCGCTGCTCGGGCTCCGCCCCGTCGCTGACGACAATTTCAACGAGAACCGGGTGGGCCTCGACCACGTTTCCTTCAACGTTGCCAACCGCCAGGAACTTGACGACGGCGCTGCCTTGCTCGATTCGCTTGGCATTTCACATCCCGGTGTCAAGGACATCGGAGCGGGCTACATCCTGGAATTCCGTGATCCGGACAACATAGCTCTCGAACTCTTCGCCGCTAAAGCCTAAGGGGTATGCACCTGCTTATGGGAGCGATATCATCAGAGTGATATCGGAGGTGAAATCGTCCTGGAACAGATCCTGATTCGCAACCTGCCCGCGGGAACCAAGGCAGCATTGCGTGCGCGTGCAGAGCACCACCACCAATCCGTCGAGGCAGAGGCACGCGAGACCCTGGCCGACGCCCTCGAGCGAGACCCCGTCACAATCGTCGACCTGTTGAGCATGGAGAATGGCGTCGACATCGAGTTCGAGCCGCAGCGCCTCGGTCTTACCGCCCGAACCCCAGAACTGTGAAGTACGTCCTGGACACCAACGTAGTGTATGGACTGCGAGTGCGTGGACGGAATCCGGCGGTAGAGCTCTGGGCAGCGTCAATTCCGGTAGCTGATCACTTCGTGACCGCGACCACGATCTTAGAGATCGAACGGGGTGTCGCTGCCAAAGAGCGAGCCGACGCGGCACAAGGGAAGATCCTGCGCGGGTGGTTCGAGGATCGGGTTCTGCCGGCATTTGCAAACCGTGTATTGCCGTTCGACCTACCGCCCGCGCGGGTCCTTGCCACATTTCGGGTTCCCGAGCACGCTCCACTGGACGACGCCGTCATCGCTGCAACCGCACAGGCTGCCGGGATGACCATCGCGACGCGCAACACCAAACACTTTGAGCCCCTGGGCGTCCGCTGCCACAATCCATGGGACCATCCAGCGTAAACAAGCCTCGACGAATCACTGGCCGCATTGGCCGTCGGGGGCAGAGTTGAGCCGGATCCCCGTCCGCCGGCTGCTCAACTCCGACAAAAGCACACCCGCCGCCAGCGAGCCAAGCGCACCGACGGCGAGATCCCCCATCGTGTCCGAATACGTCACGTAGATGTCCTCGTCCACCCAGGAATGGGCGGCCCATTCCGCAAATTCCCACAGCACGCTCAACGCGATACCGAGCAGCAGCACCTGGAGCACCACAGCCACCCTGCTATCGGGCGCGGGCAGCAGCCCCACATGGGCGGCAAGCACGAACGCCATCGCCGCCACGGGTCCCGTGCAGAGGCAGTGAACCAGCAGATCCCACCAGGGAATCACGGTGTAGAGGTCCAGCACGCTACTCCAGCAGGCGAAGATCAGCGCGCAACCATAGACCACATCGAACACAGGATGCGCCCGCGCGTACCTGGACAGCGTCAGACCGCCGAGCGCGAGGAAGAAGACGGCCACGTCCACAGGCTCCCACCAGAACACCATCGCCAGGGTGCAGAGCACGGCCACCCCGCGCACGGCATCAGCGGCAAGTTCGGCGGGCGTCCCGGGCCGGCGGGTGAGGTCGGCGATCACGCTCACCAGCGTACTAGCGCCGAGAGGCTAGGATCAGGCCATGCCGTCCCTGTCCGTGGTTATCCCCTGCAAGGACGACGCCGGTCCGCTGGCCAGATGCCTCGAAGCACTTTCGACCCAGAGTGAATCCCCGCTTGAAATCCTCGTGGTGGACAACGGCTCCACCGATGACAGCGCGGACGTAGCAAAGCAGTTCGGCGCCGTGGTGCTGAGCGAACCGGATCCCGGCATCGCCGCAGCAGCTTCCACCGGATACGATTCCGCCCGCGGCGACATCATCATCCGCTGCGATGCCGACACTCTCCCGCCCTCGGATTGGCTCGAGCGCATCGCGCACCGGTTCGCGAACGAGCCGGATCTCGGTGTCCTGACCGGCCCGGGTGCGTTCTACGATGCCGGTCCCTTCCGCGCCAGGCTCGCGGGCGTCGGATACATGCGGGCCTACTTCATCCTGATGGGCGCAGCGATGGCACACTGGCCGCCCTTCGGATCCAACCTCGCGTTCCGGCGAGCCGTCTGGGATCAGTCGCGCGGGCGAGTGCACCGACATGATCCTGACGTGCACGACGACGTCGACCTCGGCTTTGCGCTCCTTCCCTCCACCCGCACGGCTTTCGACAGACGGCTGCGGGTCGGCATCTCCGCGCGGTCACTGGCAGGAGGGCATCCGGCGCGGGTCAGGGTTCGCAGGGCGTTCCACACCATTGCTCTACATTGGCGTATTGCCCCGCCGTGGGAGAGATGGCGGTTGGCGGTCATCGGTAGAAGATAACTAGACTCTCTAGTGAAAGTTCGGGTTGGCGCAGTAGGCTCACTACTCCGACCGATTCGTACCTTCAGCGGCATCCAATTGCTGCACTAAAGGGTAATTACGGTCCAAATCAAGGAGAGGTCACCATGTCCCCTACCAAGGTTTACGTCGAAGGTCCTGACGGCGCTCACGTCTTTGAGGCAGAGTCGGATTCCTCCAGCTACCAGTCGGAGATCTATGGCCAGGTACGCCCGGAGGTGCTTGTCCTCCTCGATGAGGAACAGCACGTATATGCTCGCGCCGAGGAGGCACCGGAAGGGTTTGGCAGTTACGAGACGACGTTCGACGACGGCGTGCTCATAGTTTCCGGCCACAACGGAATGATCCGGGCCTACGGCATCGGTATGTGGCAACAGACCTACAGACATGCCCACCGGGACAACCAGTCTTGACACACCGGGTACTGGTGGCCGGTGCCACCGGCTACATCGGCGGGCGGCTGGTCCCTCGACTCATCGATGCCGGTTACGCGGTTCGTGTACTGGTGCGCTCGCCGTCGAAACTTTCCGCCGTTCCCTGGCATGACGCCGTGGAGATCGTGCAGGGTGATCTCGGCGACCCGGAGGCCGCCGCAGCAGCCTGCGAAGGTGTTGAAACTCTCTTCTACCTCGTGCATTCGATGGGTTCCGGTTCCGGATTCGAACAGCAGGAACTGGCGATGGCAAGGACGGTGGCAGAGGCCGCAGCCAGGAGCAAAGTAAGTCGAATCATCTACCTTGGCGGCCTGCACCCCGACGGCGTGGAACTCTCGCGGCACATGCGTTCGCGAACCGCCGTCGGGCGCGTTCTACTGGACGGGGAGGTGCCTGCGGTGGTGTTCCAGGCCGGCGTCGTGATCGGTTCGGGGTCTGCATCCTTCGAAATGATCCGGCACCTCACCGAGAACCTACCGGTGATGCCGGCTCCCAGCTGGGTTGAGCGCAGGATCGAGCCGATCGCGATCCGCGATGTCCTTCATTACCTGGTCCACGCGCCCACGCTGCCGGAAGGGCTGAACCGGACCTTCGACATAGGCTCCCGTGAAGTGCTGACCTACGCAGGAATTATGTACGGCTACGCGCATCAGGCCGGGTTATCCCGACGCAGGGTCTTCGCGCTACCGACGCCGGCACCCAGACTGGCGGGCTGGTGGGTTGCGCTGACAACGCCCATTCCTCATTCCCTCGCCGTGCCGCTCGTGGAATCCCTCCAGCATGACGCGATAGCAGCTGAGCGTGACATTGATGAATACATCCCGGAGCCCGCGGGAGGGCTGACGGGCTACCGAATGGCAGTGGAACTGGCGCTGGGCAGGATGGCCAGCGGAGAGGTGGAAACCAGCTGGACGAATGCCTCCCAGGCTCCGCCGTCCGACCCCCTGCCCAGCGACCCGGACTGGGCGCGCCGCACAGTGTTCGTGGATGAACGAACACGCAACACGGACACGGCGCCCGAGCACGTCTGGCGCGTGATCGAAGGCATCGGCGGAGATAACGGCTGGTATTCGTGGCCTGCCGCGTGGGCTATCCGCGGAGTGCTGGACAAACTGGTGGGCGGCGCCGGGCACAACCGCGGCCGGAGGCACGGTGACCGTCTCAACGTCGGTGACGCCGTCGACTGGTGGCGGGTCGAAGCGCTCGAAGACTTACCGGCACGTAAGGTTCTGCGGCTGCAGGCGGAAATGAAAGTACCCGGCCGTGCCTGGCTGGAACTCTCAGCCGAACACAACGGCGCCGGCACAACCTACCGCCAGCGTGCCATCTACTTTCCCGCCGGCCTCTCCGGCAAGCTGTACTGGTGGCTCGTGCTGCCGTTCCATGGGCTCATTTTCCCGTCGATGGCCCGCAACATTGTGCAGCGTGCTGCCGCGTACCAAAGCAGGGAGGGGATGAGCTAGGTGATGCGTTGCCTAAGCCTGAAACCCCTCGGGGTACAGAAGCGGCAACTGCAGGGTGAGCCAGGGGCTGAATGCCCACGGCGTGGCTGCCACAGCAGCAGTCAGCTGCAGGGGGTCCACCCACTGCCACTCCATGACCTCATCATCGCTCGGTGTGACGGCGGACGCCGCCTGCGCCGTGTAGACGGGGCAGATCTCGTGTTCCACCACACCGGAGGCGTCGACTGCGCGGTAACGGAAGTCCGGCACCCTCAGGGTCAACCGGTCCAGGCTGAGTCCAAGCTCCCGGTCAGCGCGGCGGGCCACGGCATCCTCCGTGCTCTCGCCCGGTCCGGGGTGCCCGCAGAAAGAGTTGGTCCAGACACCGGGCCAGGCCTTCTTGGACAGGGCGCGGCGCGTGATGAGGACGCGGCCGTCGTCGTCGTACACATGGACGGAAAAGGCGAGGTGCAGCGAGGTGGTGGCGGAATGCACCGTGGCCTTGCTCTGCGTGCCCAGTGGCCTTCCGTCCTCCGCGACGAGCACAACAAGCTCCTCAGTCCCGTTCATTTTTCTCCTGTTCCCCACCCGTGTTTACTTTCCCTATGGACAAGGAGACCACATTGACTGACACGATCAACAGTCAGCGTGTGGACGAGGTCCTGGGGTCCTTCTTCACCCGCTCCAAGTCACGCGCCGCCCGAATGCACCCGGACTACCTCACCATGTGGGAGCGGCTCGAGGCCTGCACCGTCGGCGGGAAGCGCTTCCGGCCACGCCTCATGATGACCGTCTACGGCCTGCTTGGCGGCAAGGATACGACGACGGCGGCCACCGTTGCCGCTTCCTTTGAGCTCCTGCACACCGCGCTGATAGTGCACGACGACGTCGTGGACCGCGACTTCGCCCGTCGCGGCGTGCCGAACGTCTCCGGTTCCTACCGCGACTTCGCCGCGGCCGGTGGAAGTGACCGCGCCCGAGCCGAGCACACCGGCTTGTCCGTCGGCGTGATCGCAGGGGATCTCGCGCTTGCCAACGCCTACCGGCTCATGGGGGAGGTGGATGCCGATCTTCCTACCCGGCAGCGCCTCGGCGACATCCTCGACGAAGCAGTCTTCGCCTCCGCTGCCGGTGAACTGCTGGACATCCTGGCACCCTTGAACCTCACTCCACAGACCGTGGAGGAGGTCCTGCAGATGGCGCGCCTGAAGACCGCTGTCTATTCGTTCGAAGCACCGCTGCAGGCCGCCGCTGTCCTTGCCGGCGCTGAGGACCGGTTGACGGAGGCGCTGGGTGCGTTTGGCCGGGATATCGGCATCGCGTACCAGGTGGCGGATGACCTGATCGGTGTCTTCGGTGACGAATCGCTGACGGGGAAGGTGGGGTGGGGCGACCTGCGTGAGGGCAAGCGCACCACGCTCATCGCCCACGCTGCGGCCCAGCCGCAATGGCGGCGCATCTCCGCGCTCATTGCAGACCCGGAACTCACCGCCCTGGGAGCCGCTGAGGTCCGGAGCCTGTTGACGGAATCCGGCGCGCGAACGCGCTCCACGCAACTCGCCCAGGACTTCACCGATCGCGCACTCCAACACCTCGCAGCGCCGTATGTTCCGCCACAAGTGCGGAACGGACTCGCCCCAATCATCGACGTCGTTGCCGAAAGGGTTCACCTATGAGCCGCACGCGGAACTCCCTTGCCGACTACACCGGGGCGGCCGCGAAGTCCTCGGCCGTTGTCCTGCGCTCCTACTCAACCTCCTTCGGGCTTGCCTCGCGCCTGTTTGAGCGCGAAGTCCGCGTGCAGGTCGAGACTGTGTACGCGCTGGTCCGGATAGCGGATGAGATTGTCGACGGCGTTGCCTCCGCAGCCGGGCTCAGCGAGGACGAAACCCGCAACCGGCTGAATGAGCTTGAACGCGAGACCGAACGTGCCATGGTCTCCGGATACAGCGCCAACCTCGTGGTGCACGCCTTCGCCGACACTGCACGGCGCACGGGGATCGGGGTTGACCTCACGCGCCCGTTCTTCGCTTCCATGCGCGCTGATCTGGACCAGGTGGAGCACACCCCCGAATCCTTCGCGGAGTACGTCTACGGTTCAGCGGAGGTTGTCGGGCTGATGTGCCTGAAGTGCTTCCTGTACGGCGCTGGTGTGGGCGTTGAGGAGGAGCGCCGGCTCGCGGGCGGCGCCCGACACCTCGGCGCAGCGTTCCAGAAGATCAACTTCCTCAGGGACCTCGCCGAGGATTTCACGTCTCTGGGACGCAGCTACTTCCCGGACTCCTCGCCGCTGAACTTCAGCGAGGAGCACAAGATGCGGCTGCTTGAGGACATCGAACGGGATCTCGATGAGTCGCGCCGCGTGTTGCGCGGCCTTCCACCTTCCAGCCGACGCGCCGTAGCCCTTGCCCAGGAGCTCTTCGCCGAGCTGGCAGAGCGGATCCGCTCCACACCGGCGACACGGCTCATGTCCAGCCGCATCAGCGTGCCGAACACGGTGAAACTCCGGATTGCGCTCGCCGTTCTCGCGGGGAAACGAGGCATGGGTGCGCGGGATGGTGCCCGGGCATGAATCCGCTGACCCTGCCGGATGCGTGCGCGCAGTGAAGGGCCGAGTGTCGCGGGGGCGCGACGTCGTCGTTATCGGTGGAGGCATCAGCGGCCTGGCGACCTCCGCCCTGCTCGCGGCTGTTGGCCACAAGGTCACCCTGCTTGAGAAGCAGGACGAGGTAGGCGGCCGCGCCGGATCGTGGAGTGAGGCCGGTTTCCGGTTCGACGCCGGACCCTCCTGGTACCTGATGCCCGAGGTGATCGACCACTTCTTTGCGCTGCTTGGGACGTCGGCGGATGAACAGCTGGACCTTGTGAAGCTGGACCCCGGGTACCGTGTCCTGTCCGAGGGGTTCGAGGAGCCTGTGGACGTTCCGGCGGAGCGGGCCCAGGTGGTGAAACTTTTCGAGCGACTTGAACCCGGTGCGGGAGCCCGGCTTGAGCGGTACCTCGACTCTGCCGCCGATACGTACACGATGGCCACGCGCCGCTTCCTCTACTCCACATTCGAATCCTTCGCGCCGCTGCTCGCGCCGGATGTGCTCGCCCGGGTTCCCCGCCTGATCCGGCTGCTGCTTGAACCGCTGCACAGCTATGCCAGGCGGCATGTGAGCGATCCGCGGTTGCAGCAGATCCTCGAGTATCCCGCGGTGTTCCTAGGCACGTCTCCGTTCGCCGCGCCGAGTATGTACCATCTCATGAGCCACCTGGACCTCGACGACGGCGTGCTCTACCCGCAGGGCGGCTTCACACAGTTGGTCGGGGCCATCGAGCGGTTGGCGCTCGGAGCCGGCGTCACCATCCGCACCAACGCGGAGGTGCTCGGGATCGAGACCACCCGGGCGGCGTCGAAACGGCGCCCCGCAGCGGTGCGCGGCGTCCGTTATCGGGACGGGAACGGCAGTGAAGTGAGCCTGGCGGCCGACGTCGTCGTTTCCGCCGCGGACCTGCACCACACCGAAACCCGGCTGTTGCCGCGCGAGCTGCAGACTTTCCCCAAACGGTACTGGGCGTGCAGCACTGCCGGGCCCAGCGCGCTGCTGCTCTATCTGGGCGTCCGCGGTGAACTGCCGCAGCTGCGCCACCACACATTGCTCTTCACGAAGGACTGGGAGGAGAATTTCCGGGCAATCTTCGGCAGGACCACGTTCATTCCGACTCCCGCGTCGATGTACGTGTGCAAGCCGAGCGCCACGGATCCGGGTGTTGCGCCCGAGGGCCACGAGAATGTGTTCGTGCTGGTGCCCATCCCCGCGGATCCGAGCCTGGGCGGCAGCGGCGGGGAGCGGATCGAGCGGGTGGCCGACGCCGTGATCGGACAGCTGAGTGAATGGGCCGGGATCCCGGATCTGGCTGAGCGGATCGTGCTGCGGAGGAGTTACGGTCCGGCGGATTTCGAGCGTGATTACCACTCGTGGAAGGGCACGTCGCTGGGGCCGGCGCACACCCTGCGGCAGAGCGCATTCTTCCGCGCCGGCAACGCCAGCAAGAAAGTGCAGGGACTGTACTACGCGGGTGGATCGACCATTCCGGGAATCGGCATCCCCATGTGCCTGATCAGTGCGGAGCTCGTATTGAAGCGCCTGCGCAGGGACACCAGCACCGGGCCGCTTCCTGAGCCGGTGCGCCCTGTCGTGGTGCGGGACGGCGCCTGATGGGAGCCGCCTACCTGCTGTTCCTCCTGGTCTCGCTGGGGTGCATGGTTCTGTTGGACCAGCGCCTGCGATTGTTCTTCTGGCACGACGCCGGCAGGGCGGCTCTGGTCCTGGCGGTGGGGATCCTGTTCTTCCTCGGGTGGGATCTGGCCGGGATCGGCCTCGGCATTTTCTACCGGGGGCAGACCGAGCTGATGCTCGGCGTAATGCTCGCGCCCGAACTGCCATTGGAGGAACTGGTCTTCCTGACCTTCCTCAGTTACCTCGTAATGAACCTTTTCCTGATGTTCCGGCGCGTGTTCGGGAAGGTTTTCAGCCGTGCACGGTTGGAGGAACGGGCATGACGTACTGGACACTGAACGGATTTTTCCTCCTGCCGGCCCTCCTCGTTGCGGTGGCCGCCGTCGTCGTGCTGCGGGGGCGGGAACGCAGGGCGGCACTGGCAGCGGTGGGTGGCGCCGCCGTCGTCGTACTGGTTCTTACCGCCCTGTTCGACAGTCTGATGATCGCTGCCGGGCTGTTCAGTTACGCGCCGGAGCTGATTTCCGGGGTTTTCGTTGGGCTCGCACCGCTTGAGGACTTCGCATATCCGGTGGCGGCGGTGCTCCTGCTGCCCTCGCTGTGGATCATCCTGGGCCAACGGAAGCGGAGGCGGCCGTGAAAATTCTGCGCACTCTTTTCCTTTCCTCCCGGCCGCTCTCCTGGGTGAATACGGCGTTCCCGTTCGCGGCAGCGTATCTGCTGACTGCAGGGGGCATCGACCTCGCGTGGGCGATCGGCACGCTGTACTTCCTGATCCCGTACAACCTCGCGATGTACGGGATCAACGACGTCTTCGACTACGAATCCGACCTGCGCAATCCCCGGAAGGGCGGCGTGGAGGGCGCGGTGCTGGACCGCACCATGCACAAGGTCACGCTTAGGGCCGCGATCGCGACGAACGTGCCGTTCCTCGCGGTGCTGGTTCTGTTGGGCGGCCCGGTGTCCTGGCTGGTGCTCGCGATCAGCGTGTTCGCGGTCATCGCGTACAGCGCGCCGGGGTTGCGTTTCAAGGAGCGCCCGTTTCTCGATTCGGTGACGTCGAGCACGCACTTCGTCAGCCCCGCGCTGTACGGGTTGGTCCTTGCAGGCACTGACTTCACGCCGGCGCTATGGGCATTGCTCGCGGCGTTCTTCCTGTGGGGTGTGGCCAGCCAGGCGTTCGGTGCCGTGCAGGATATCGCCGCAGACCGCGCGGGTGGGATCGCGTCGATCGCGACCGTGACCGGTGCCCGCGCGACCGTCCGGTTCGCCGCCGGCGCTTATCTGCTCAGCGGCGCCCTCCTCCTGTTCACGCCCTGGCCGGGGCCATTGGCGTCTTTGCTTGCCCTGCCGTACGTGGTCAACATCGTCCCGTTCGCGTCCATAGATGACGACGACGGCGAGGTCGCCAACCGCGGCTGGAAACGCTTCCTCTGGCTGAACTACGTCACCGGGTTCCTGGTCACGATGCTCCTGATCTGGTACGCGAACCCAATCGGGTGATACGCGAAGTAATTACGCGCCACCCCCTTGTTAGCCGGTTGATAAGCGTGCTTACAATATACGTGCATGGCATCTCCGGTTGTAATGATGGTCCGCAGGGGGTGCTCCCGATACCGGCGTTTGACCATGCCGCCGGCAGCAAACACCGGCCCAGGTAGTCCTACGCGCGGACGCTGGCCCGGCATCATCGCTAGCACTGCTTCGGTTGGTGGCCACCGGCCTTCGGAGTTTGGCAATTCACTGGTTTCCCTCACTGATTACAGCTTGAAGGGACAGTTATGCGTGGAAGTTTAATGATTTTTGGAGGCGCAGTCGCAGCCGCCGCCGTCGTCGGGAAACGCGCTTTGGATGCCCGGTCAAAACGGGCCTCGCACTCGGATAAACCACGGTGGAATTCCGTCACGGTTGACCTATCACCCGAGGAGATTGCACCCGGCGGGAGTTACCCCGATCCGCTGGCGGATCTTGGGGATGCCGTCGATATCCGGATGATCCCGGGCCCCGGCAGCTGGGGAACCGAGCTTGGTGCACGGCCGAAGGCTGGGGCATCACGTACTTCGGCGGCGAACCTGAAGCAGGATGTGCGCCGCGCTTTGCGTCAATCAAAGACACTGCTGGAGGCAGGGGAAATCCTTCAGGATGAGCCGAAGCCCCACGGGAAAAGACCGGCCACACCCACCGGCAAACTCGTGGATGCATGGGAGAAGCGAGCCCAGGGAGGCGGATACCTATGAAAGCCCTGACATGGCGGGGAATCAATTCCCTGGAAGTGGAAACCATCGATGACCCGGCCATCCTCAACAGCCACGATGTGATCGTCAAGGTGGAGCTAACCGTTACCTGCGGGTCCGATCTGCATCTCCTCGGCGGCTACATACCCACGATGCGCGCCGGTGACGTCCTCGGTCACGAGTTTGTCGGCGAAGTTGTGGAGGTCGGCTCCTCGGTGTCCAGGCATCAGATCGGTGACCGGGTAGTGGTCTGTTCCTTCATCGCCTGCGGAAATTGCTGGTTCTGCAAGCACGAGCTGTATTCGCTGTGCGATAACGGCAATAACAATGATGCAATCCCCGAAACTTTATGGGGGTACGCGCCCGGGGGTTGCTTCGGGTATTCGCATGCGATGGGTGGCTGGACAGGCAGCCACGCAGAGTACATTCGCGTGCCGTACGCGGATGTCGGTGCCTTTAAAGTGCCCGACGGCGTCAGCAGCCAACGCGCTTTGTTCGCCTCGGATTCCGCGCCGACGGGGTGGATGGGCGCCGATCTCGGCGGCGTTCAACCCGGTGACGTTGTCGCCGTCTGGGGAGCGGGCGCCGTGGGACAGATGGCAGCGCGGGCCGCGGTTCTGCTCGGTGCAGAGCGGGTGGTGGTCATTGACCGCTATCAGTATCGGCTGGACCAGGTGCAGACGCACATCGGGGCGGACACGCTCGACTACACGAGAACCTCCGTGCTGGCCGAGTTGAAGGAAATGACGGGCGGACGCGGGCCGGACGTCTGCATTGAGGCCGTGGGCATGGAAGCCCACAGCACTGGCCCCGATTACCTCTACGACCAGGTCAAGCAGCAGTTGCGGTTGCAGACCGACCGCCCGACAGCGGTACGCGAGGCAATCATGGCCTGCCGCAAGGGAGGAAGCGTTTTTGTGCTCGGCGTTTTCGGTGGACTGGTGGACAAGTTCCCGCTGGGAGCGGTGATGAACAACGGTCTCACCCTCCGCTCCGCCCAGCAGCACGGGCAGCGGTACGTTCCCATGCTGCTGGAGCGAATGGCAGCCGATGAGCTGAAAACCGAGCACCTTGCCACACACATCATGCCTCTTGATGAAGGACCCAAAGGGTATGACATTTTCAAGAACAAGAAGGACAACTGCGTTCGGACCGTTTTCCGTCCGTGACGCACATATTGAATTCGAGGAGTGAACAAGGATGAAAGCGGTTGTATATAACGGTCCGAGGGACGTCAGTGTTGGTGACGTTTCAGACGCGAAGATTGAACGGCCCACCGATGTGTTGGTCAAAATCACCGCAACGAATATCTGCGGATCCGACCTGCACATGTACGAGGGGCGTACGGATTTCGAGACCGGACGAAACTTCGGCCACGAGAATATGGGCCAGGTCGTTGAGGTCGGCGACGGCGTAGACAAGGTCAAAGTTGGCGAATATGTGGTGCTTCCCTTCAACATCTCGTGCGGGTTCTGCAAGAACTGCGAACGCGGTCACACCAACTACTGCCTGACCACCCAGCCCGATCCTGCGCTGGCGGGAGCCGCGTATGGATTCGCGGGAATGGGACCCTGGGCCGGCGGGCAGGCGGAACTGCTGCGGGTTCCCTACGGTGACCACAATTGCCTGCGCCTGGGGGAGGACGCCAAGGAGAAGGAAAACGATTATGTGATGCTCGCCGACATCTTCCCCACGGGCTACCACGCGACTGAAATGGCCGGAGTAGTACCCGGGGACACGGTGGTGATCTACGGTGCAGGCCCAGTTGGCTTGATGGCGGCATTATCCGCGACCACCAAGGGCGCCGCCCGAGTGATGGTGGTCGACCGCCATCCGGACCGTCTGCGGCTCGCCGAGCAGATCGGCGCCATACCGATTGACGATTCGAAGACCGACCCGGTGCAGTTTGTGTTGGAGCAGACCATGGGTTTGGGTGCTGACCGCGGCTGTGAATGCGTGGGGTACCAGGCCCATGACCCGCAGGGTACCGAAGATCCGGCGCTGACGTTGAACCGGCTGATCGCCTCGGTGCGCTTCACCGGCGGGATCGGCGTCGTCGGTGTTTTCATGCCAGCCGACCCGGGTGGGCCCAATGAGGATGCCAAGCAGGGCAAGGTTGCCATTGACTACGGCCTGCACTGGTTCAAGGGACAGACCATCGGGTCCGGCCAGTGCCCAGTGAAGAAATACAACCGCCAGCTGCGGGACCTGATCGCCGGAGACAAGGTGAAGCCGTCCTGGATCGTCTCCCATGAGATCCCGCTGACTGAAGCGGCGGATGCTTACCGCAACTTCGATGAGCGTAATGACGGATGGACCAAGGTTGTCATCAAACCCGAGATGGCAAACGCATGAGCGCGGTGGTCAGCGCTGCGTTGCTGGTGCGGGTTCAGGCGCACCCCGGGAAAGAAGATGAGGTCGAGCAGTTCCTGCGTGATGGGTTGGCGATCGTGAACGACGAGCCCGGGACGGTGGCATGGTTTGCGGTGCGGTTTGGTACCTCAAGCTTTGGGATCTTCGACGCGTTTCCTGATGACGCGGCGCGGCAGGCCCACCTTGGTGGACGCCTCGGAACTGCGTTGATGGCCCGCGCAGAGGAACTGTTCACCGAGGCGCCCGACGTCGAACCCGTGGACGTAATCGCATACAAAGTCCCCTAAAAGCGGCCGCTATCTTAAGCGCCGACGTGATGGGAGACCGCGACACCGGAAGAGGTATGTCATGACTGATCAGACGCGGGAGCTTCCCGCCGAGCAGCCGCTGGGCCAGTTGGAGGAGGTCGCGTACTTTCATGGGGCGATGCTTACGGGCGTCACGGTATCGCATGAGGGCCGGATCTTTGTGAACTATCCCAAATGGGGCGACGACGTGGAGTACACCGTAGCCGAGGTCATCGACGGTGAAGCGGTCGCCTACCCCAATCAGGAGATTAACCGCAGTGATCCGGATGACCGTGCGGGCACCTTACTCTCGGTGCAAAGTGTGGTGGTGGATCCAGCGAACCGGTTGTGGATCCTGGACACCGGCAGTCCGTTGTTCCAACCAACGGAATTTGGCGGTCCCAAGTTGGTCTGCGTCGATCTGGCAACCGACACAGTGGTCAAGACCATTCTGTTTCCGCAGGATGTGGCCTTGCCGACCAGCTATCTCAACGATGTCCGCTTCGATTTGCGGCGCGGAGAGGAAGGTATCGCCTACCTGACGGATTCCTCGGACCAGGGACCGAACGGAATCGTGGTTGCCGATCTGGCCACCGGCGAAAGCTGGCGGCGGCTGCACGACCACCCCTCGACGAAAGCGGAAGAGTTGTCTGACTTCGTGTCGGTAGTCGAGGGGCGGCCCGTGCTGGAACGTCAACCGGACGGCACCGCCGGGTCCGCGATTGCGATGGGCTCCGATGGTATTGCCATCAGCAGTGATGGCGGCCGGCTGTACTACTGCCCACTGGCCAGCCGTCGACTCTACAGTGTGGCAACTTATGCGCTCGTGGACCGTTCACTCGACGATGCTGACGTGGCTGCCACAGTCACCGAGGAAGGAGACAAAGGCGGCGCCGGCGACGGGCTCGAATCGGATGCAGCAGGCTACATTTACGCGACGAACTACGAGCACAACGCTATCCTGCGTTGGGCTTCCGGATCTGCCGGAGCGTGGGAGACGGTGGCACACGACCCCCGGCTGTTATGGCCCGACACACTCTCACTGGGGCGCGACGGCTATCTCTATGTCACCGCGAACCAGCTGCACCGGCAGTCGGACTATCAGAATGGCGAAGACCGGCGGGTTACGCCTTACACTCTGTTTCGAATACGTGTGGACGCCGAGCCGGTGCTACTGCGCTGACCGGAAAGCTTAGGTACAGCCTCATGCGCAAGCGGGCAGTGTCCGGCGAGCAGGGATCTGAGGACGCGGCGGACCGATCGGTTGGGACGCTGGAATTGTTCTTTGATCTGGTCTTCGTCTATGCGATGTCCCAGGTGACCATCCTGATGTTGGCGGACATCTCGTGGACGGGTTTTGGACGCGGGCTCTTGACGCTCGCCGCGGTGTGGTGGGCATGGGTCTGCTACGCCTGGCTGACTAACAGCTCTGACCACGCGGGGCCTGCGCACCGCCTGCTGATCTTCTTTGCGATGGCGGCGATGCTGGTCGCCGCAGTCGCGCTGCCGCAGGCTTTCGGCGCCGGCGCGCTGGTGTTCGGGCTCGCGTTCCTGGCGGTCCGACTGATTCACGTGGCGCTGCTGGCTCTCGATGTACGGAGCGATGCAGAAGTGGGTGCGCCCGCGCTCCGGTTAATTCCCACCCTGCTCACCGGACCTGTGCTGCTGTTGGCCGCCGCGTTCGTCGACACACCGGCGCGGGAGCTGCTGTGGATAGCGGCCGTGGTGATCGACTTCTCGGGGCCGGTTCTGGTCGGCACCGCCGGCTGGGGAGTGGCGCCCGGTTACTTCGTGGAGCGGCACGGGCTCATCATCATAATCGCGCTAGGTGAGGCGATCGTCGAGGTCGGCGCCGGCGCCGAAGGCTCTGTGGGGCGGCCGGGCGTGGTAATCGCGGTTCTCCTCGCTGTGCTGATCGCGGCCGGCCTGTGGTGGTCCTACTTCGGTTATCTCCGCGGTGGGGCCGAACGGAGGCTGCGCGGCACCGGGAACCAGGAGCGGGCCCGGCTGGCGCGCGATTCATATAGTTATCTGCACTTGCCGCTGGTAGCCGGGGTGATGTTCTTCGCACTAGGTGTACACGAGGCCGTCACGAATGTGGCCGAGCCGCTCCGGCCGCTGCCTGCCGTCGCCCTGGCCGGTGGCGTCGCATTGTTCTTCCTCGGCGACGTCGCCTACCGATGGCGCGATCACCACCAGCTCGCCGCCGGTCGTTTCCTTGCAGGGGTGGGGGCTACTGCACTAATCCCGGTCGCGGTGTTGGCGCCGGCGTTGGCGGCGCTTGCCGGGCTCACCCTGATCTGCGTACTGCAAACCAGCTGGGAACTCTGGCGGCACCCTGCGATCGGGCCAGTTGACAGCTCCTGACAAATTGGCGTCGTGAAACGTTCCTGCTCGTCCTATCCTGGGGTCGGCCATGGCTGTGACGCGCTCCGGACCGGACCGGGCGGGGTTGCGCCAGACCAGCTTGGGAGGGACCAGTAAAGGCGGGCTGAGGGAAAGCGTCACGTCCGGGCAGCTGTCAGCACGCTGACCGTGGCCAGTGTGGCCATCACCACGGCCATGGCGGGGTAGCCTCCCAAGGCGGAGGCCAAGGCTGGACCTGCAGCCGGAGCCACGGCTCCGACGATAGTCACAGGGGCCGCGAACGCGCCCTGCAGTTGCCCGAAACTTTGGGTGCCCCACCGGTCGGACACGGCGGTTGCCTGAAGGAGGGTGTTGCAGCCGCGCACCATCCCGGCAATGATGGCGACCGCAACCAACAGACCTGCTGGACCGGTGGTTAGGGCAAGAGCCCAGACGGAAGCTGCTCCCAATGCGGTGAGCACCACCATTCTTCGCACCGGAGAAGTGCCGGAGGGCAAGGCCGAGTAGGCGATGCGCCCGATCACCTGGCCAACCCCGATCAGCCCGAATGCCAGCGCTGCACTCTGATAGCTGATTCCACGTTCGAGGAACAGTGCGATGAGGTTGAACGTCACCGCGAACAGTGCGAGCGTGGACAGCGCCATGGTTATTTGAAGCAGCCGGAATGGTCCGCTGCGCATCAGTGCCCGGGTTTCCTGTCCTGACCGGTCACCAACCGAGGAGCCAATGGGTGTGGACCAATGGGCGTTGAGGAAGAACCAGTGCAGGGGGATCGTCACCACAGCGAGGATCCCCGCGAGGACAAGATAGGTATCACGCCATCCCAGCCCGGCGATCAGGGCCGCTGTGACAGGTGCAAAGATGGTCGACGCGAACCCTGCCACGAGGGTCAATGCCGTCAAAGCCCGGATCCGTGCCCTGGCGGCGCCGTACCAGCGGGTAATGATCACGAACGCGGGTTGGTAGAACACTGCGGCCTGTGCAAACCCCGCCAGCAGCCAGGCGGCGGCGAACACGGCGAAGCTGGGCGACCAGGCGACGAGCAGCAGCGCCAGTACCCCCACTATGCTTCCGGCGCTCATCAACCACCGAGGTCCTGTACGGTCAAGGGCGCGTCCCACCCGTACTCCGACGAGTGCCGAAACGATCAGTCCGGCAGAGAATGCCGCCGTCATTGCGGCGATGGACCATCCAGTGTCATCACTGATCGGCACCAGGGCGACCGGAAGCGAGTAATAGAGAAGACCCCAGCTCGTAGTCTGAGCGATGCACATGGCAGCAAGACCGCCACGCGGGCGGTCCTGGTCAGTCAGCACGGGTTGTTCCTGAACCAGGGTGTGCGGCTTACCGGGGATCCGCCAGGCTGGAAGCGAGGGACTCGAGGGCGCCGGGCACAAGCGAGTAATAGGCCCAGACGCCGCGCTTCTCCCGGTTGAGGATCCCTGCGTCGACCAGGATTCTCAGGTGGTGCGACACGGTTGGTTGGCCGAGGTCGAGTGGCTCCGTCAGATCACATACACACGCTTCGTGGTCCTTGCCTGCCGAGATCAGCGAGAGCAGACGCAGGCGGTTTGGATCTGCGATCGCTTTGAACTGCCTGGACAGTTCCGCTGCGCGGGCGGCACTTAGTCCGGGCGTAGCCGACGGCGTGCAGCATGCCTCGTTGTCCTCTGATGGAGTTTCGGAGTGAGCCTCGGCGATAGTGGTCATTCCTCCATTATGCACCCACATTGACAATCGTCGATGCGTATCGCCATACTCATATCGATACTGATCAATTTATTCGATCTGGGTTCCGCGTGGCCCTGAGTAAGGAGCACGGTGAGTCAGACCTCGCTGCAGCAAACCAGTCCCCAGCAACCCAAACAGGTAAGGCTCCCGACGCTTGACCGGTTGCTTCCCGTGTGGATCGTCGCAGCGATGATAGCCGGGCTGTTGCTCGGCCGGATGGTTCCCGGTATAGCCGAAGCTCTGGACTCGATCAAGGTGGGA
>NZ_JBTNCT010000021.1:0-65472 GCF_054511355.1 Arthrobacter tecti | reverse complement strand
CATCGCCACCGGAATCCATACCCCCAATTCTCCCAGCCAACACCGCCAGGGCACCGCTAATACGTCGGCGTTTTAAAAACAGCGCCCGCCATTACTGACCCACGCACCTAGACTGGATCGGGTGAGCCAATCCTTTCGAATCCGCCGGGCAACCACAGCCGATGTCCCCGTTATCAAGCAACTCGTTGCACCCCTGGCGGAGCAGCGCGTCCTGATGGCCAAGGAAACGGTCGCCTACTATGAGGGTCTCCAGGAGTTCAAGATCGTCGAGGACGACGACGGCGGCGTGCTGGGATGCGGCGCCCTTCACGTGATGTGGGAGGACCTCGCGGAAATTCGCACCCTTGCCACCGCCGAACGTGCGCGGGGCCGGGGTGTGGGCAGCGCCGTCGTCCGCGCCCTGCTAGAGGAAGCGCGCGAACTCGGCGTGCGCCGGGTTTTCTGCCTCACCTTCGAGGAGGCGTTCTTCGGGAAGCACGGGTTCGAGGTGATGGAGGATCAGTCGGCGGTGGACCCGGTGGTGTACTCGGAGCTGCTGCGCTCGCATGATGAGGGCGTGGCGGAGTTCCTCGACCTGGCGCGCGTGAAGCCCAACACCCTTGGGAATACGCGCATGATCCGGGAGCTCTAGCCAGATCGACTGGCCCTCGATAAACTAAGGGTGCTTGGTATTTCAGGACCGGGTGAGTTCCTCCACAAGGGGAGCGGAACGTCGACGAAAGGCGGAACGCCATGGGTGCAGACGACAAGACACAGAACAATGCCGAGAAGTTGGGCGGCAAGGTCCAGGAAGGGCTTGGCAAGGCCACCGGCAACAAAGACATGGAAGCCGAGGGCCAGAAGGACCAGAGCAAGGCCGACCTCAAGAACGCCGGCGAGAACATCAAGGACGCGTTCAAGGGCAAGTAACCGCGCTGACTTTCAACGCACTGTGGGAAGGGTTCCGTCCGGAGCCCTTCCCACAGTCCTTTAACCTCTGGGCAACCTCTCCGGCCGCGGAGTACTGTGCAAGTAGCCTCACGGCCCGCGGCCCTACCGTGGGCAGGTTCAAGCGTCCAAGGAGATCCGCGATGAAGAAGCTCATCAATGACCCGCAGTCTGTTGTGGCCGAATCCGTGGAAGGATTCGGGGCCGCGCACGCCGACCTCGTGCAGGTGCACACCGATCCGCTCTTCATCACCCGCAGGGATTCCCCGGTACAGGGCAAGGTGGGGCTGGTGTCCGGAGGGGGGAGCGGTCATGAGCCGCTGCACGCAGGTTTTGTAGGGCGTGGAATGCTCGACGCCGCAGTCCCGGGTCCCGTCTTCACTTCGCCCACGCCGGACCAGATCATCCCCGCGACCCTCGCGGTCGACGGCGGCGCCGGCGTCCTGCATATCGTCAAGAACTACACGGGTGACGTGCTCAATTTCGAGACCGCCGCGGAGATGGCGCAGGCCGAGGGCGTGAACGTCCGGTCGGTGCTGATCAACGACGACGTCGCCGTGGAGGATTCGCTGTACACGGCCGGCCGGCGCGGGGTTGGCGGGACGGTGCTGGTTGAGCGGATCGCAGGGGCGGCGGCTGAGCGGGGAGACCCGCTGGACGCCGTCGCGGAGATCGCCCAGCGGGTCAATGACAACGTGCGCTCGATGGGGGTTGCCCTCTCGGCGTGTACCGTGCCGCACGCCGGTGTGCCGAGCTTCGACCTTACTGACGAGGAGATCGAAATCGGAATCGGGATCCACGGCGAGCCCGGCCGCCACCGGATTGCCATGGAGAACGCCGACGGCATCACCGACCGCCTACTCGAACCGATCCTCGCGGATCTCGGCGCGACCGCCAGCGATCGCGTACTCCTGTTCGTGAACGGGATGGGAGGCACCCCGGCGAGTGAACTGTACATCGTGTACCGCCGTGCCAGGCAGGTGCTCGAAGACCGCGGGCTCGCCGTCGAGCGGTCCCTGGTGGGCAACTACATTACGGCGCTGGAAATGCAGGGTGCGTCGATCTCCGTGCTGAAGCTCGATGATGACATGGTGGAACTTTGGGATTCGCCGGTATGGACTCCGGCCCTGCGATGGGGAGTGTAAATGGCGTTGAACGCCCAGTGGGCTGAAGCGTGGCTGCGTGAGTGTGCGCGGGTCCTCGCGGAACACCGCACAGAACTGATCGAGCTGGACCGCGCCATTGGCGACGCTGACCACGGCGAGAACATGCACCGCGGCTTCAGCGCGGTGCTGACAAAGCTCGACGACGGCGGGCAGGAAACCCCTGCGGCCGCTCTCAAACTTGCTGCCATGACGCTGATGTCAACTGTCGGCGGCGCGGCGGGCCCTCTCTACGGTACGGCTTTCCTCCGCGCAGCCACCGCTCTCGGTGACGCGCGGGAGGTGGACGCGTCCGGCGTCGTCGGCTTTCTGACCGCGGCACGGGACGGCGTGGTGGCCCGGGGGAAGGCGGAGTCGGGCGACAAGACCATGGTGGATGCGTGGACTCCGGCCGTTGAGGCCGCTGGAACTGCCGAGGCGGCCGGTGCAACAGCCGCGGAGGCTCTCAAGGCGGCGGCAAACGCTGCCCAGGCCGGAGCCGCCGGGACTGAGCCCTTGATCGCCCGGAAGGGACGGGCGAGTTATCTCGGTGAACGCAGCGCCGGGCACCGGGACCCCGGAGCTGTCTCCACGGCACTGATCCTGCAGGCTGCGGCGAATGTAGCGGAGCGGGACCAGTGACGGTAGGGCTGGTGATCGTCTCGCACAGCTGCAGGATCGCCGAAGGTGTGGTGGAACTCGCGGGCCAGATGGCCCCCAACGTGCTGATCGTCCCTGCCGGGGGTACTGCTGACTCCCCGCCCCGGATCGGCACGAGCCTGGAGAAGGTCCAGAAGGGGCTTGTCGAGGCGGACCAGGGGGACGGCGTCGTCGTGCTGACGGACCTTGGCTCAGCTGTGATGACGGCGGAAATGACGCTCGAGTTCCTCTCCCAGGACGCCCGCTCGCGGATACGGCTGCCCAGGGCTGCGCTGGTCGAGGGAGCGGTTGCCGCTGCGGTGCGTGCGCAGTCCGGCGGAACCGTGGACGAGGTTGCTGCCGAGGCTGAGACCGCCGTCGTATCCATAGACCCGGAATCGCTGGAGCCGTTCGTGTCGCACGGCGCCGCAGCACCCGGCATCCCGGTTCCTGCGGACAAGCCGCGCGGTGCGCCGGTGCGCCGGGCCTGGACCATCCGGAACAAGATGGGGCTGCACGCGCGCCCAGCCGCTGTGATCGCCCGGGCGCTGACGGACCTCGACGCCGAGGTAACCATCAACGGCGTCGACGGCAAATCGGTGATGCTCCTGATGAGCCTGGCGCTCGGGGAAGGTTCCGAGCTTCAGGCCGAAGCTACCGGACCCCAGTCGCGGGCGGCGATCGACTACATCGGCCGCGAGGTAGAGGACGGTTTCGGTGAACTCTAGGTGCTCGGCGGAGCTTTCGCACAGCTTCGGTGACGCCTGGCCAGCGGACCCATCGGAGCTGCCTCCTCACCCGGGCAGGCGCACTCCCTGAGCGGTCTCCTCCGCCAGGCCATCGGCGAGGAGGCCGTTCAATGCGCGTTCCAGCTGCTCGAACGGCGCATTCAGCGTGTAAAGCTTCTCGAATTCCACGGGGATCCCATGGGCCAAGTCCACAGGCCGCTCATGAACCAGACGCCGCGGTACGGGATGTTCGGAATGCCGCAGTACATGCATAATCGCGCCGCGTACTTGCCGATCCGTTCCTGCCCAAGACTGCCCCTTCGGGACGTAGGTCGGCGCAGGCTTCCCGGCGGCCACCCAGGCGCACTCGTCCAGTACCGGGCACTGCGCACAGGCCGGCGTCCGCGCCGTGCAGATCAGCGCACCCAGCTCTATGACCGCCACGTTCCAGCGGACGGAGGCGGCGTCGTTGTCGGGCAGGAGCTCAGTTGCCCGCCGGGTTTCTGCTGCAGTCAGGGACGGCGCAGGGAGTGCGTCCCCGCCGATGAGCCGAGCCTGCACGCGGCGGATGTTCGTATCTACCACCGTTTCCCGCCGCCCGAAGGCGAAGGCAGCCACGGCCGCGGCCGTGTACGTTCCAACGCCGGGCAGCGCGAGCAGTTCCTCGTACACTCCAGGCACCTCGCCGCCATGCCGAACGACGACGGCGGTCGCCGCCGCGTGCAGACGTAGCGCCCTGCGTGGGTAGCCCAGGCGCCCCCAATGCCTGAGCGCGTCGCCCGCCGGAGCTGCGGCAAGGTCCGACGGCGTGGGCCAACGCTCCATCCACTCCGTCCACACGGGCAGTACGCGTGAGACCGGGGTTTGCTGCAGCATGAACTCGCTGACCAGTACTCCCCAGGGCGTGCGGTCGGGCAGCCGCCACGGGAGGTCGCGGGCGGCGCCGTCGAACCAGTCACTCAGCCTGCGGTGCAGCTCGACGGTGTCCACGGGGCTCCTTCCTGGCGTGGCTGGCACGTGTCGGGTGGGGGTGTCTCTGTCAGGAAACAGCTGCACCGACTGCAACGCATGCAATGAGTGCAGTGCAGGCGCTCGCAGAACAAACACCGGTTCCTGGCGCGAAGGCCTCCAGAAGCAGCGTTGGATGGCTCTGGCTGGGCCAGCACCTACTGTATCCGGCGCTCATGAGGCTAGCGCCGCGGCAGGCTCGTGATGCGCTGGCGTCTGACGAAGGATGTCACGTCGCATAGCATTGCAGGGTGACATTCCACCAGTCGGTCTTTGCTGTCAGCGATATCCATGGCCACATCGATCCGCTGATCACCCAGCTGCGCCATGCCGGACTGATCGATCGTCGAGGCGACTGGACCGGAGGCGACGCGCGGCTGTGGTTCCTCGGTGACTTCTTTGACCGCGGGCCGGATGCCATCGCAGTGCTCGACCTGGTGATGCGTCTGGCCGGTCAGTCCGCGAAACGGTCAGGTAGCGTGCAGGCCCTGCTGGGCAATCACGAGGTGCTGGCGCTGGGAATGCGAACCTTCGGCGGCACCGAGGTCCCCCACGACGGCCCTTTGCCGCGGTCCTTCGAGCGCAGCTGGACGCTGAACAGCGGGCAGCGAAGCGATCAGGACCGGCTGACCGAGACCCATGTCGACTGGTTGTCGAACCTGCCGGCCCTGGCTCTGGAAGGCGAGAATCTGCTCATGCACTCCGATACCCTGGAGTATCTGCGCTGGGGTGGGTCGATCGACGCCGTCAACGCGTCCGTCCGAGCGCAGCTGCGAAGCACTTTGGTCGGAGAACGGTGGGACCTTTGGCGCGCAATGACTACCCGGCACGCATTCCTGGGGGAGGACGGTCCGGAGGCGGCCGCCGCAGTGCTGGCGCGATTCGGTGGACGGCGGATCGTGCACGGCCACAGCATCGTCGGCGACGTGCGTGGCGTCGAATACTCCGACGTGACTGAGTCCTACTCCTACGCCGATGGGCTGGTGCTGGCCATCGACGGCGGGATATATGAGGGGGGCCCGTGTCTGCTGACCGAGCTCGCGCCGGTTCACACTCTGCCGCGCTGACGGTAGCCCCACACAGACAGGCCCGGCAGTGAATCCGGCAGTGGATTCAGACGGGCCCCGTCAGCGAATCCTGCCGGGCCGCGGCCGTGAATCCGGTGCGGTCCGGCAGCGAAGGTGACCGCATTCCGGCGTGGTGCGCCCTGCTCACGCGTTGCTGTCTCTAACCTTGATCCATGAGCTCGGCAGGAGGCACAGGCAGCAGTAGGCCCCCCGGCCCTCTCCGGAAGCCGAGCCCCCAGGTACTTCGACGACGGCGGCAGGTGGCCGCCGTCGTCGTACTCTTGGTTGTCGGAGGGCTGGTGTGGGCCGGGATTGCGATTGCCGGGCTCTTCCGGGGTGGTGAGCCGACCGCCGATGAGCCAGCTGAAACATCGTCGGCCCCAGCTGATGCGAGCGCCACGGCGTCTGCGCCGGCCTCACCGAGCGCCACGCCGTCGTCGTCGCCCACGCCCAGTCCCACTCCCACCGAACCGGTGTGCAACCCGGCGTCGATCGAAGTGACGGCCACAACGGACGCGCAGACCTACGCCGCTGACCAGTTGCCCGTCCTCACGCTCACAGTCAGCAACACCGGCGAAGTTGCCTGCCCCGTGAACGTCGGCACCTCGCAGATGGAGTTCCTGATCACCAGTGGTGAGGACCGCATCTTCTCTTCCCGTGACTGCCAGGAGGGCGCGGAGGATCTCGAAGTCACGATCGAGCCGGGTTCATCCGAGACCGCAAGGTTCACGTGGGAGAGAATCCGCAGTACGCCGGAATGTACGCCGGTTGAGGCAGTGCCCGGTCCGGGACAGTACGTGTTTCAGGCCCGGTTGGGTGAACGCACCAGCGAGGAAGCTGTCTTCGCTCTCGAATAAGCGCTAGATGAAGCGGTTCGCTACATGAAGCGGTCGAGGAGGCTGGTCTCGGCGATACGGGAGAGGCCCTCACGGACTGTCCGCGCACGCTGTTCACCGATGCCGTCAACGGCCATGAGGTCGTCGATGTTGGCTGCCATAAGGTTCTGCAGGCCGTCGAAGTGATCCACCAGCCGGTTGGCAACAGTGGGCGGTACAGCCTTAATGCCGGACAGGAGGCGGTATCCCTTGGGCTGCACCACCGCTTCGAGTGAGTCCGTGGAAGGATTGAACCCCAGGACGCTCGCGATTGTGCCGAGGTCGATGAGATCAGTGGAGCTGAAGCCCTGCAGCTGCGCGAGCTGCTCCTCCACAGGGCCAACCTCCCCGCCCAACCCGGAGTAGTCCCGGAGCACCATCTCGCTGCCGGGGCCGAGCCCCGTGGTGAGTTCCTCGACCTGCAGTGACAGCAGCCGGCCGTCGATCCCGAGCTCAAGGACGTACTGTGAGATCTCCTCGGAGATGCGGCGCACCATTTCCTGCCGCTGCAGGGTTACGGCGACGTCGCGCACGGTGACCATGGCTTCGATCTCCAGTGCCGACAGCGATCCGGTGACCTGATCCAGCCGCGCCCGGTACCGTTCCAGGGTGGCGAGGGCCTGGTTGGCGCGTGCCAGCACGGGTTCGGAGCCTTCCAGGACGTGCCTCAGTCCGTCCACGTAAAGGGCGATGATCTGCATGGACTGGCTGACCGAGATCACCGGAACGCCTGTCTGGATGGCCACGCGCTCCGCCGTCCGGTGCCGGGTGCCGGATTCCTGGGTCTCGATGCGGTGATCGGGCACCAGTTGCACGCCGGCGCGAAGAATATTGCTGGCGTCCCGGTCGCAGACAATTGCGCCATCCATCTTCGCCAATTCGCGGAGGCGGGTGGGGGAGAAGTCAATTCCGATGTCGAACCCGCCGGAGCAGATGGAATCGACGGTGCGGTCGAAGCCGAGGACGATCAGCGCGCCAGTGCGGCCGCGCAGGATCCGCTCAAGGCCGTCGCGCAACTGCGTACCTGGTGCCACCCGCGCCAGGGTTGCCTTCAACGCGTCCTCCGGACTGCGTACCATCTCACTCCCTCTTCGAAGTTGGGCAGGCGAACGCACAGCCCAACAGTTCCTTATCCTATGGGAGCACGCATCCGCCTGAGCGCCGAGTTTCTATTCAAATGCGTAACGTTCAGCGGATTTGGGCGCCAAGGGAGGTGCGATAGGCCATGTGGGAGGTCAGAACAGCAGCTCGAGTGCTTCTGTGAGCGTGCTGATCTGCTTCACCGTGAAGCCGGGCGGGATGCGCCCGGGCCCGTTGGGTGATTCGGGTACGACGGCGTGGGTGAAGCCGAGGCGCTCCGCCTCCTGGATGCGGCGGGAGATTCCAGGCACTGGGCGCACCTCGCCGGCCAGGCCCACTTCACCGAATGCGATCATCCGCGAGGGCAGCGCCTGATTGGTCTTCGCCGAGGCGATAGCCAGCGCCACCGAGAGATCAGTGGCCGGTTCACTGAGCTTCACGCCGCCAACCGTGGCCACGTAGCTGTCATCCTTATGGAGCTGGAGCGAGGCCCTGCGCTGCAGCACGGCCAGGAGCATGGACACCCGTGAACCGTCCAGGCCACTGGTGGCACGCCGCGGCTGCGCGTTGGCCGATTCGGCCAGCAGCGCCTGCACTTCCGCCAGCAACGGCCTGCGTCCCTCAAGGGTTACCGTGATGCAGGTTCCTGCCACCGGCTCCTTGGTGCGTGAAACGAAGAGACCGCTGGGATCCGCGAGTCCTTCGATCCCGGTGTCAGTCAGATCGAAGCACCCCACCTCATCAGTGGGACCGTACCGGTTCTTGACGGCACGCATGAGCCGCAGCCGGGAGTGCCGTTCCCCCTCGAACTGGCACACCACATCCACCAGGTGTTCCAGGAGCCGCGGACCGGCAATGGAACCGTCCTTCGTCACGTGTCCTACCAGCAGGGTTGTCATCCCCCTGGTTTTGGCCGCAGCAATGAGCGACGCCGCCACTTCCCTTACCTGGGTGACGCCGCCTGCGCTGCCATCCACCGCCGGGCTGCTGAGCGTCTGCACCGAGTCCACGATGAGCAGGGCCGGATCCACCTTCTCCACCTGGCCCAACGCCTGGCTGAGGTCCGACTCCGCGGTGAGGTACAGCGTGTCTGCCAGTGCCCCGATGCGCTCGGCCCGCAGCTTCACCTGCGCGGAGGACTCCTCTCCCGTCACGTACAAAACACTGCGGCCTGACCGCGCAACCTTCGCTGCGACGTCGAGCAGCAGCGTGGACTTGCCGACGCCGGGCTCCCCGGCCACCAGGATCACGGCACCGGGCACCAGCCCCCCGCCGAGCACGCGGTCCAGTTCGCCCACCTGCGTTGGCTGGTAGGAGGCACTGGTGGCGTCCACGTCAGCGATGCGCAGCGCTGGCCGCGCGACTGTAGTTGCCGCCGTCGTTCTCGCTACCCCTGCCGCGGCTGTTTCCTCCACCGCCCCCCAGGCCTGGCACTCACCGCACCTGCCCACCCATTTGGCGGTGGTCCAGCCGCACTCACCGCAACGGTAAGCGGGGGCTTGGGTGCGTGATCGGGAGGTCTTCGTAGGCATGCGTCAAACGTACCGGCTGGGTCCGACAAAACCCGGCTAGAGCTTCGGCAGGTACCCGGCGGCGTCCTCGTGGGAGAGCCCGGTGGACTCCAGGAGGTCCACCACGAGCGGCCGATAGAGGATGACCAGGCCCTCACCCTCAAGGCGTGTCACGTTCAGGCGGGCTGGGTGCAACAGGGTGGCGACGGCGGCGAGGTCCTCGCGTGCCCGGCGCAGGTGCTCACGCCGTTCGGTTGTTGTGGAGGAGGAGAGCGCGAGCGCAAGGACATCTACGGCGTCGGCGGTGTCCTCGATCATTTCAGCGAGGGAGCGCACCGCGTCGTCGGAGAGGGCAGCGTGGTTGATCACGGAAGTCAGCCGCCGTGAGAAGACGCGGCTGTTGCGCACAGCGAGGTCGATGAACTGGATTGAGCCGCGCAGTTCGCCGAGTTCGTCGCGATGTCGCCGGTACGCCGGGGATAGGCGCGCAACCTCCGCGGCTGCCCGCATGGATCCGGAGAGTCCGTCCATGATGGGTTGGCAGTTCCGCGCGCGGATGAGCGCGTGCCAGGCCTGGGTGGAATCGCTGTCGGTCAGGGCCCGGGAGTTCTCCCGCAGTACGCCGGACAGTTCGCCGAGCAGCTTGCGGACGTCCCCCTTGGGCTCACGGCGCGGGTCCCGGGGCGCGAGCACGGTGATCAAAAGCGCGAATCCGCCGCCGATCACGGCGTCCACACTCCGGGTGAACGGACCGCCCTCCGGTGCGGGCAGGAGCACCACCAGCAGCGACTGCAGCGCGAGTTGCGTGGTGAAGATAGTTCCGCTGTCGAGGAATCTCGCCAGCAATACGGAAATGAAGAGTACGACGGCGGCCTGCCAGAGTCCTGTGCCGAGCGTCGCCAGCAGGACATCGCCCACCGCGATGCCGAGCGTGCAGCCGATGCCCACCTCAAGGACACGCCGCAGGCGCGGGTCCCTGGAGAAGCCGAGTGCGATCAATGACGACGTCGCAGCGAACAGCGGCCCCTCATGGCCCAGCACCTGCTCGGCGAACGCATAGGCTCCCACGGCGCACACAGTGATCTGCACGGCCGGAAGCACGGAGGATTGGCTCCTCCGCAGGCCAACGCGGGAACGGTTGCGCACAAAGGAGCGGGCACGGTCCAGCCGTGAACGCCGGGTCATACGCTAAGACACTACCGCTTAGGAACGGACCAGCAGGGCGAAGTGAGTCGACTGTCCGGTTGAACGGACCCGCAGCGCGGCCAGCGGGGCAACCAGCAGCAGTGCGCCGGCCACCAGTTCCAGGAACTCCTCGAAGTGGTAGACCAGCGCAAGCACCGCCGTGGGCACTTCAAGGCGGATCAGTTCCCCGGCGACGAACTCAAGCCCGACACCGGCGAAAACCAGCGTGGCTACGCCCAGGATAATAAGCCGGGTGGACTGCTCAGGCAGGTAGCGGGCGCTCAGGACGGCCATCACCAGGGTCACGAGAGCCACCGGCACGCCGAAGATCAACCAGACGAATGTGAAGTCATCGACGTCCACAAACTGCATCGCAAGACCGTCCAGCCGCTCATGCAGCCAGGTTCCCTCATCGAGGCAGAGGAGGAACACCATCGCGGCGAGTATCCACCAGGCAGCAGACCCACGAACCTTCTGGTAACGGGAAAGTAGCGCGGCGAACAGCAGGGTAACCGTAGCGGCGGTCAGCTGCACCACTGCCCACCAGGTGGGGAAGTTGCCTTCATAGTTCACGTCGAAGTAGACGCTGAAAAGTGTCTGCCCGCGAGCCTCTCCGGTCAGCAGCGGGACGATCAGGCTGAAGCCCACCACCAAAGCATGCACGACGCCGAGACCCAGCAGGAGCCGACGCCAGCGGACGGGCCGTCCCGCCCGCGCAGGGGCTGATTGAAGCGGGGACTCATCCTCCGTGGGTTGTTTGTCGATGCTGCTGTCGGAGGTCATCCGTTCAGCGTAGTGGGCCAAGATGAGAACCCTGCCCTCGAACAGGCGAAGCATCCGCATAGTGCATTTTGTCGAATTCTCAAGGGTTCCTGGGCGTGGTGAGCCAAGAATCCGCCTACCGTTCACCTTTCGTTCACTTTGACCCGTCAGTCTCGTTACCTGCGGTGCCTAACGTGTTTTGCGTACCGGATGTTCAAAACCCTGGAAGGGGCAATATTCAAGTGAAGGCTCTTCGCTTTGGCCGCGCTGCGGCAGTAATCTCGGTGGCCGCCCTGGCCCTCACCGCGTGCGGTTCGGACAACGCCGTTGACGCGGGAGCTGACGGCGGCGAAAGTACAGCCCCCGAAAGCACGGTTTCCGGAACGCTGACCGGCGCTGGCGCATCCTCCCAGAATGCAGCCATGACCGCGTGGAAGACCGGCTTCGAGGAACTCAACCCAGAGGCAACCCTCCAGTACTCGCCGGACGGATCGGGTGCTGGCCGCGAAGCGTTCCTTGCCGAGGGTGTGCAGTTCGCCGGTTCGGACGCCTACCTGGATGACGAGGAGTACGAGGCTTCCAAGGAGATCTGCGGGCCCGACGGCGCCATCAACATCCCTGCGTACGTCTCGCCGATCGCCGTGGCGTTCAACGTGCCGGGCATCGAGGAGATCAACCTCGACGCCACCACCATCGCATCCATCTTCGCCGGCCAGGTAGAGAACTGGAACGATGAGGCCATCGCCTCCCAGAACGAGGGCGTGGAACTCCCGGACCTGCCGATCACCGTTGTCCACCGCGCTGACGATTCCGGAACCACCGAGAACTTCGTCGAATACCTGGCCGCGGCAGCACCTGATGTCTGGACCTACGAGGTGTCCGGCGACTGGCCCGCAGAGATCGTGGCTGAGAACGCCCAGGGCACCAACGGCGTTGTCTCCACCACCTCCTCAACCGAGGGTGCCATCACCTACACCGACGCTTCCGCCGTCGGCGACCTGGGCCAGGCGCTCGTAAAGGTGGGAGAGGAATACGTGCCGCTGAGCGCTGAAGCCGCCTCGCGCGCCGTCGAGGTTGCCGAGCCGGTCGAAGGACGCAGCGACGTCGATATGTCCCTGAACCTGCAGCGTGACACCACTGAGTCGGGCGCTTACCCGATCGTTCTCGTGTCCTACCACATCTACTGCAGCGCCTACGAGGACCAGGAGACCGTTGACCTGGTCAAGGCCTTCGCTTCCTACGCGGTCAGCGAGGAAGGCCAGAGCACTGCAGAGGGCTCGGCCGGAAACGCGCCGATCTCCGAAACCCTGCGCGAGCAGGCCCAGGAAGCCATCGATTCCATCCAGGTTGCTTCCTGACCATTTGTCAACGCCCCGCCAGGTCAGAAATGACCTGGCGGGGTTGCTGGCTGTCTGCAGTATTCTGTCTGCGACCTTACCGGGTTGCAGGTACCTTGTAAGAGCGGGAACAGTTTCGTCGATTTCGTCACTCCCGTCTGATAACCCCGCGCAGCGCCGAAAGGTCCCCACGTGTCCACGAATGCACTGAAACGAGCAGGTGGTGCAGGTCAGTCCGGAGACAAGATTTTCTCCGGCGCTTCCCTCGCCGCCGGCTGCCTGATCCTGGCAGCCCTCTTCAGCGTCGCCGTCTTCCTGATCATTGAGGCCCTCCCGGTATTCGGCGCGGACCCATCGGAGATCACGGGTGGAGAAGGCTTCTTCACCTACATCTTCCCGATCGTCATCGGAACGATCATCGCGGCCGCCATCGCCCTGCTGATCGCGACGCCGCTGGGGATCGGCGTGGCACTGTTCATCTCGCACTACGCGCCACGGCGGTTCGCCCAGGGGTTCGGCTACGTGATCGACCTGCTCGCCGCCATCCCGTCCGTGGTCTACGGCGCCTGGGGCTACGCAGTGCTGGCGCCGCAGTTGGCCATCGCGTACGACTGGCTTGCCCGCAACGCCGGCTGGATCCCGATCTTCGAAGGCCCAGCCAGCCAGACCGGCCGCACCATGCTGACCGCCGGCATTGTGCTCGCCGTCATGGTCCTGCCCATCATCACGTCGCTGAGCCGCGAGATCTTCCTCCAGACGCCAAGCCTGCATGAGGAAGCCGCGCTCGCCATGGGCGCCACCCGGTGGGAAATGATCACCATGGCCGTATTGCCCTTCGCACGCCCCGGAATCATCAGCGCCGCCATGCTGGGCCTCGGCCGCGCACTCGGCGAGACCATGGCCGTTGCCCTGGTGCTTTCCGGCGGCGGGCTAACCGCCAGCCTCATCCAGTCCGGCAACCAGACCATTGCAGCCGAGATCGCCCTCAACTTCCCCGAGGCGTACGGCCTCCGCCTGGCCGAACTCATTGCAGCAGGTCTGGTGCTCTTCGTCATCACGCTGGCCGTCAACGTCATTGCGCGCTGGATCATCAGCCGTCACAAAGAATTCTCGGGGGCTAACTAATGGCGAATGCAACCTTGACCCCGCGCCGCTCGCAGCTCACCAAGGGCAAGCTGCCCTCCTACGCCATGTGGGTGGTGCTCGCCGCGTCCCTGGTGCTCGGTGCCGCGCTCGCCGCCGTCGTCGGTTTCAGTATTGTTCCGTGGGCGCTCTTCAGCGCACTTATCTTCATTGTCGCGGGAACGGTGGTGACCGCCGTTGCCGAAGGCGGGCGGAAGGCGAAGAACCGGCTCGCGCTGTTCCTTATCTACGGCGCCTTCCTCGTTGCCCTGCTGCCCCTGCTCTCCGTCATCTGGACGGTGCTGGAACGCGGCGTGCCGGGGCTGACGTACAACTTCCTGTTCACGTCCATGAACGGCGTGACCGGTGCGGTGGACAACCAGACGGTCGCCGAAGGAACCCCGGTCCTGGGAGGTGCGTACCACGCCATTGTGGGCACCCTCCAGATCACGCTGTGGGCAACGCTCATCTCGGTGCCGATCGGGCTTCTGACGGCCGTGTACCTCGTGGAGTACTCCACCGGTGGCCATCTGGCGCGAGCCATCACGTTCTTCGTCGACGTGATGACCGGTATCCCCTCAATCGTCGCCGGGTTGTTCGCCGCAGCGCTCTTCGGGCAGATCTTCGGTCCGGGCACGCGCACGGGCTTTGTTGCCGCGGTCGCGCTTTCGGTGCTCATGATCCCGGTTGTTGTGCGCTCCACCGAGGAGATGCTCAAGATCGTCCCCAACGAGCTTCGCGAGGCCGCATACGCCCTTGGCGTGAGGAAATGGCGCACCATCACACGCGTGGTGATTCCGACGGCGATCTCCGGGATCGCATCCGGCGTCACCCTCGCAATCGCGCGGGTAATCGGTGAGACAGCGCCCATCCTGGTGACTGCCGGCTTCGCGAGTTCCATCAACTGGAACGTCTTCGGCGATTGGATGAGCACGTTGCCCACGTTCATCTACTACCAGATCCTGACCCCGACCTCCCCGACCGCCATTGACCCGAGCACGCAGCGTGCATGGGCTGCCGCGCTGGTGCTGATCATCATGGTCATGCTCCTGAACCTGTTGGCACGCCTGATCGCCCGCCTCTTCGCTCCCAAGACCAGCCGCTGACCCGCCGGCACAACCAGAAGGATTCCCATTGTCCAAGCGCATAGACGTCAAAGACCTCAACGTCTACTACAGCAAGTTCCTCGCCGTGGAAGACGTCAACATCAGCATTGAGGCACGCTCAGTCACCGCTTTCATCGGCCCCTCAGGTTGTGGCAAGTCCACCTTCCTCCGCACCCTGAACCGCATGCACGAGGTTATTCCGGGTGCACGGGTTGAGGGTGAAGTGCTGCTCGACGGCGACAATTTGTACGACTCCGCCGTGGACCCGGTGACCGTGCGCAGCCAGATCGGCATGGTGTTCCAGCGCCCCAACCCGTTCCCCACCATGTCCATCCGCGACAACGTGCTGGCCGGCGTGAAGCTCAACAACAAGCGGATCTCCAAGTCGGACGCCGACGCCCTCGTGGAGAAGTCCCTGCGCGGCGCCAACCTGTGGAACGAGGTCAAGGACCGCCTGGGCCGTCCCGGCTCGGGACTCTCCGGCGGGCAGCAGCAGCGTCTCTGCATTGCGCGCGCCATCGCCGTGTCCCCCGAGGTGATCCTGATGGACGAGCCGTGCTCCGCACTGGACCCCATCTCCACCCTCGCCATCGAAGACCTCATCAATGAGCTCAAGAGCGAGTACACGGTTGTCATCGTCACGCACAACATGCAGCAGGCGGCGCGTGTCTCGGACAAGACGGCGTTCTTCAACATCGCGGGCACCGGTAAGCCCGGCAAGCTCATCGAGTACGGCGAAACGACGAACATCTTCAACATGCCCACGCAGAAGGCCACTGAGGATTACGTTTCCGGCCGCTTCGGGTAGTCCGCAGGCTTCGGATAGTCCGCACGCTAGAGCAGCGGACTCATCGCGAGGTAGAGGATCGCCGAGAGCAGTGCGGTGGCCGGCGCCGTCGTAATCCACACCAGGAGGACGGACCGCAATACGCGGCCACGGACGGTGGCGAAGCGTTGGTTGGCGCCCGCGCCGACAATTGCCGAGGTCATGGTGTGCGTGCTGGAGAGCGGCATGTGCAGGGAGAGTGCGCCGACAAACAGCATCACCGAACTGACGCCCTGGGCCGTCATGCCGCGCAGAGGGTCGATGCGGACCAGTCGGTTGGAGAGCGTGTGGGTGATGCGCCACCCGCCGCACAGTGACCCTGCGGCAAGCAGCACAGCGGCGAAGACCTGCACCCAGACCGGGACGCCGCCGCCGTCGTAAAGTCCGGCGCCTATCAGCGCGAGCACAACCACTGCCATGGTGCGTTGCCCATCCTGCAGGCCATGCCCAAGAGCGAATGTGCCCGTGAGCACCGCCTGCGCCATCCGGTTGCCGGTATTCACCTTCCGTGGCGAATTGTGGCGCAGCAGCCAGGTGGCCGGGAACACCATGATGTAGGCCAGCAGGTAGGCCACCAGCGGGGAGAGAAGCAGCGGAAGCGCGATCTCGAGGAGGAACACGCGGTCCGAGCCGCCAATGGACCCTCGGCCCAGGAAGGCGGCCGCCCCGCCAGCCCCGATCAGGCCGCCGATGAGCGCGTGGGTGGACGACGACGGCTTCCCCCGGTACCAGGTGAAGACCCCCCAAGCGCAGGCGGACAGCAGCGCCGCGAGCAGAATGCCGAGACCGCTCTGGCCGGCGGGCAGGCTGATGCTCTCGCCGGTGAAGAGCGTGGCCAGGCTTGTACTCATCAGGGCGCCGATGAGGTTGAACCCCGCCGCAAGCATCACTGCCAAAGTGGGCGTCAGAGCGCGGGTGCGGACGGAGGTGGCGATGGAGTTGGAGACGTCGTGAAAGCCGTTGATGAACGCGAAGCCGCCCGCCAGAAGCACAACGACGCCGAGGAGGAAGACCTCCACCTACGATTCCTTGACGAGAATCGCGCCGACGTGGGTTGCGACCTTGCGAATGTCCTTCGTGACGTCGACGAGCTGGTTCGCGACGTCACGATGCCTTGCGTAGACAAGTGGTTTGTGGTCGTGGAGCAGTTCGGAGCACCAGATGCGGTGAGTGCGTTCAGCGCGCTTGGCGAGGCGGAGGATTTCGATCCAATAGTCCTCAAGGTCGTCGAGGGAGGTCAGCTGGCGCATCGCCTCGGCGGTCAGTTCAGCCTGCCGGGTGATGACCTCAAGCTGTTCCGTTGCCCGCCGGCTGAGCTTGCTTAGTTTGTACAGGGCAATGAGCTCGGCCGCGCCGTCGAGCTTCTCCATGGCTTCGCTGAGCAGGCGGGACATCGCGTAGAGGTCCTCGCGCGGCAGCGGGTTGATGAAGCTGGTCCGCATGGAGGTCAGGAGGGCGAAGTGCAGGTCGGTGGAGGTGGCCTCGTACTGGTGGAGTTCCTCGGCGAGCTGGTCGTAATCCTGGGTGGATGCGCCGAGGATGCCGGACATGCTGCGTACGCCGAGCACCAGTTGCTGGGCCATGCTGGAGAGCAGTTCGAGTCCTGCATTCTCCTGGGGGAAGAGGCGAAGCTTCACAAAGGACACCTAGGGTTGCACGGACGGTTGCTGCCTAAGAATACCTGTCCACTCCGTTGTGACAGTCTTCAGTTGTCAGTCCTCAAAGGACGCGAAAATGGCGCCGAACCGGGAGCGCCTCTCGGCGGAAGGCCGCTCGAAGCGGCTAAATGTTGAAGCCCGGGGGTTCCACGGTTCGACACCAGTTTCAGTCTTCTACTCGTCCGCCTGCATGTCAACCGGGCGACGACGACGGGCAGTTGGTTACGGTTCTAGCCGTTTCGGGCACGTCATGCGCTTGACCAACGAATCCGCTGTGCTGCCGCAGGATCGTTGACTGGATGCCGCTTCAGCTGCACAGAGCCGACGTTCCCGGCGGTTCATCACGAATTTGCTCAGGCACGCATCCGGCGGATCAACAGGCCGATGATCACTAGCACCAGACCGATGACGGCCGCGCCGCCACCCACCGTAAGTAGGAGCGAGGGAAGGATCGGGGCGCCGTTGGGATCCGTGGTGCGCGAGATAAGCATCAGGCCGGCCATGGCGAGGGCAAGAAGCAGGCCTATGGACAGCATCCACAGTCCGGTGAGCTTCAGTTCCTTCATCCATCGACCCTATCCCGGTCATGGGGCAGCGTCGCTTCAGCGCACCTAGCCAACGAATCCGCTGTGGAGGCGCAGGAGCGTTGACTCGGTGCCGCTTCGCCTGCGCAGAGTCAACGGTCTTGCCGGCCTTGTGAGCGAGGGGTCAGTCGAGTTCGCCGCGGCGCCAGGAAGCAGCCGCGTGCTCAAGGTCCTCGGCGGTCTTCACCAGTTGATGTGAGCTGCGCGTGAGCTTGCTGGCGTGGGCGCCGTTGGAGGGTTCGGCGTCGTCGGCGTGGTTGGTCTGGCCCAGCGCGACCACGCGGCAGAACGCCGCGAACCGTTCGAGCGCGACGTCGAACTCGCCCTCGAACGCGCCGGAAAGGATGGTGTCCGCCATGCTCTGCACCTCGTCGGCGCCGGGCGGCTCGGCGACTCCCGCAATCACCTTGGAGACCTGGGCAACTTCCTTGCCGGCTTTGAAGTAGGCGGCGATGCGTTCGGGATTCTGCTGGGTCGCGGCGCGCAGCGCATACAGCCGCCACAGCGCGCCGGGCAGGGACCGGGCCGGGCTCTCGGCCCACAGTTCGGCCACCGCTTCGAGCCCCTGCTGGTCGGCGAGTTTCACCAGGCGTTCGGTGATCTCGGGATCGTCGGCCTCGCGGCCGTGATGGACAAGGGCGTGCGCAGAGAGGTGGGCGGCTTCGGAGACGCGGGACGGGTCAGCGCCGCCGGGAAAGATCTCGAAGTCCACAGGCGCGAACGGCTTGGGCTTGTGGTGCCTGGGGCTGTTGTTGATGTACTCGCCGTCCATGTGTCGAGAATACTCCTGCACCCAACCGCGGGCTAGCGCCGGGCGGGCGGGCGTCGCCGTCGTCGTCGTCGTCGGGACGTCGTCTCACAAATTCGGTCGATATCGACAACGCCGCCCGATTATCGGACGTAAAAGACAAGCTCGACCGAAATTTGGCAACGCGACCCGGATGAGCGGGCGCCGGGGTCATTCTTCCGGCTGATGTGCAAAGCCGCGCCCAGCGCCATGATGTGTACATGAGCCCGGAAACTCCGCGTTACCCCCGCCTGGCCATCCTCTGGTCCTTCATACGCCCGCACAGCAAAACCTTGGTGCTGGGCCTGGTTCTGGCGCTTGCGACGACGGCGACAATGCTCGCGACGCCGATGGTCACCAAGTGGGTGCTCGATTCGGTTGCAGCGTCCGAGTCGCTGGTGGAGCCGATCCTGGTGCTGGTTGGGCTGCTTGTGGTCGGCTCAGCAGTGGGCCTGTGGCAGTGGATCCTGCTGGGTACGCTCGCGGAAACGGTGGTGCTCGAAGCCCGCGAGTCGATGGTGAAGCGCTTCTTCCGGGCGAAGGTCGCGGAGCTGACCGGGCGGCCCACCGGTGAACTCGTCACCCGCGTCACCTCCGACACCGTACTGCTGAGGGAGGCGGCGTCGTCGAGCGCGGTCAGCCTGGTCAACGGGACCATTGCGCTGATCGGAACCCTTGTGCTCATGGGCGTGCTGGATCTGGTGCTGCTTGGGACAACGCTGGCGTCCATTGTGGTGGTCGGCATCCTGTTTGCGCTATTGATGCCGCGGATCGCGAAGGCTGAGGAGCAGGCGCAGGAGTCGATCGGCAACCTCGGCGGTGTGCTGGAGGGTGCACTACGGGCCATTCGTACCGTTAAGGCGAGCCGCGCCGAGGAGCGTCAAACCGAACGCATCGTCGCTGACGCCCGCGAGTCCGCCGCACATAGCGTCCGGGCCATCAAGACGCAGGCCTTCGCTTGGACCATCGCGTGGGGCGGGATCCAACTGGCGATCATCGTGGTGCTGGGTGTCGGCGCGTGGCGGGTGGGCCTCGGCGTGCTCGAGGTCTCCAGCCTCATCGCCTTCCTGCTCTACGCGTTCCAGATCATGGGGCCGATCACCGAACTCACCCAGAACGTCACAGCCCTGCAGTCCGGCCTCGCCGCTGCCGCCCGGATCCGCCAGATCCAGAGCCTGGAGCTGGAAGTCGACAACGACGACGACGGCGGCGCCACCTTGGGCGGCGATGCCACCGACGCCGTGATCGAGTTCCGCGACGTCCACGCGGCCTATGGGCCGGACGCACCGCCCGCCGTCGATGGAGTGTCGGTGCGGATTCCGCGCCGGGGGCACACCGCCGTCGTCGGGCCGTCGGGTGCCGGGAAGACCACCCTGTTCTCCCTGCTGCTGCGGTTCATCGAGCCGCAGGAGGGGGAAATTCTGCTCGACGGGAGGCCGTACTCGAGCTACACGCACCAGGAGGTTCGGAAAAGGCTCGCGTATGTGGAGCAGGAGACGCCGATTGTGCCGGGCAGCATCCGCGACAACCTGCTGTTCACCCACCCGGATGCGTCCGAAGAGGAAATCTGGGACACGTTGCGCGAGGTGCGGCTCGATGAGAAGGTTTTGTCGCTGCCGGAGGGTTTGGATACGCCGCTGTCGAGTACGTCGGTCTCGGGTGGGCAGAGGCAGCGGATCGCGCTTGCTCGGGCGGTGCTCCGGACGCCGGACGTCCTGTTGCTCGATGAGGCGACAGCGCAGGTTGACGGGTTGACCGAAGCCGCCATTCACGATTGCATCCGGTCCCGGGCTGCCACCGGTGCCGTGCTGACGATCGCGCACCGGTTGTCGACGGTGATCGACGCCGACGCGATCCTCGTGATGGAGGCCGGGCGGATCCGCGCCCGCGGGACGCATGAGGAGCTGCTCGCGACCGATGAACTGTACCGCCAGCTGGTGGAGGCGCTGCGGATCGTGGAGACGGTGTCGGGTTAGTGCCGTTAACCCGGTCAACTCATTCACCGCGCAATTTCGGTCGAAATCGACAATCCCGCCCGATGATCGGTCGCGTTTGACGAATTCGACCGACTTTCGCGGAAGGCGGGGCTGGAAGGGCCGGTTGTTGATGCGGCGACCGGGTGCGATAAAGTGGATAGGTCATTCGGGCTGCCCGGATGGCGTGGGGCCTTTAGCTCAGTTGGTAGAGCATCGGACTTTTAATCCGTGGGTCGTGGGTTCGAGCCCCACAGGGCCCACTCACGCACACGAATCCCCGTCGCGCACCGGCGGGGATGCTGCGTTAACCGGTCAGCCCGTTCAGCATGAATGAGGTCAGGAACCCGATCGAGGCGATCAAGCCCGTCCACAACTGCTGCTTCTCGAAGGCCTCCGGGATCATGGTGTCCGCCACCATCGCAAGAATTGCGCCTGCCGCGATTGCCGTGATGAACGCGATCGTCCCGCCGGACGCTCCGTCCAGCAGCGCATAACCCGCCAGCGATGCAATTCCGCACAGGAGTGCGATCCCGCCCCAGAGCCCGAACACGTACCGCGAACTGCGCCCTGAGTTCCGCATGCCCGCTGTACTGGACAAGCCCTCCGGCACGTTGGAGATGAAGATTGCCATGAGCACGGCCGGATTCACCGATCCCGCTGTAATGAGCCCAACCCCCAGCACCACCGACTCCGGCACGCCGTCCAGCAGTGCCCCCAGCGCAATCGCGTTGCCGCTCCCACCGCTTTGGTCTTCCGAAGGCTGCTGATCTCCGGACCGCTTCCGATGTGCTGCACCGCGGCGGGCCAGGAGCGCGTTCGCCGCAACGTAAACCACTGCACCGGCCAGGAATCCGCCCGCCGTCGCCCAGATGCCGCCCGTCTCCGAAGCCTCGGCGACCAGCTCGAACGCCAGCGCGGAAATCAGAACTCCGGCGCCGAACGCCATCACTGCCGCGACAATTCGTGCAGGTACCCGCCACCGCCACGCAATGCCCGACCCGACCAGCAGCGCTCCGCCGGCAAGCACGCCCCACAGGAACGCCTGGACCCACACCGGCATGCCAAACCTCCTGACAAAGACTCTTGAATCCACTCCTCAATAGGTGACCGTTTCAGCACTGAAACGGTCACCTATTGGAGAGTCGATGACTGGGTACGGGACCAAGCCTCGCACAAACGCGTTGCGGTCCGGCAACGCCCATTGACTCTGACCCGCCGGAAGTCTGTACTGGAAGGGCAGACACTTTCCACTATCGGCTCTTGTTGCCGGAAGGAAGACCGATGCCGGGCCTGTTGGCGCTACCCTTGCAGGCGGCGCTCGCCGTCGTCGTTGTCTATGTCCTGACCATTCTCACCGCGCTGGCCGTCTCCCGCTGCCTGACACACGATGATCGCGAGGGCGCATTCTGGTACGGATTCACGGGTGGCTTCGCCTCGCTTGGAGCCATCATTGCGGGGATCGCCCTGGTTCCTCCGGCGGCTCCCGTGATCGGGCTCGCGGGGATGCTCGGCGTCGGACTGGCCGGCGGTTGGCTGTGGCGCGGTGAGCAGGAGCGGATTGCGCGTCGTCGTCGAACGCAAGTTGAGCACGCGCGGGCTGCCCTGCGAGCCCGGCACGAGTCCGTGCTGCAGCGCTGGGTCAGTTACGAGCTGGATCCCGCGGTGGCAATCGACTACCCCGACATGACCAACCTCAAGCGGCCGGAAACGGCGCAGCTGGTGCGGAGCATGCGAAATGCTGCGGCACTCCGCGAGCAATCACCCGAGAACGACGACGACGCCGGCGCCCCCGGCTACGAGACCGCCGTCCGGGAGCTCGAAACGGCCTTCGAAAAAGCCGAACGGGCGGCAGGCGCCCGAACCAGGAAGTAGCGCTACTTTTCCGCGCTCCACGCCGATGCCGGCGACATCCGACGGCGCCGGCGTTCCCAGAACAATGCGCTCAGCACGCCCGCTGCAGTGAGGATGATGGCCCCGCTCATCAGTATTCCGCCGGCTGACTGACCGACAATGAAGATCCATTGCGGGAACGGTTCGGTGAGTGAAGATTCGTCCATCTGCATGGGGGCGAACAGTACCCACAAGCCAATAGCCATGACGCCGGCGCCCACGAGCCAAAGCACTACGACAAACGGATTGATCCTCAGGATGGCAGGGCCGGTGCCGCGTGACCGATCGACCGGCCGCGGCGCCCCTTCGGGCAGCACCTCCACGATGTTCGCTTGATCTCCCGATGGAGCGGGCGTGCCGGACGGGGCCTGCGCTCCCGGCGGGGTGTGGACTTTGGGCGCATCCGATGGGGCCGGCGCCTGCGCGAACGACGGCGGCCGCTGCTGCGAGGCGGCGGGCATCTGCCCGCCCGCCGGCCCGGAGGCTGGCCCGGGTGTTGACCCGTTAGGGCGCTGCCCGGTTCCACCCCGTTGGTAGATGGGGCTGTACCGGTTGTCGATGTGCGGGGTGTTATCGCCCATGTCTTCCTCCCTCAACGCCGTTTATTGAATCTACTAGCTTTGTGCCTGCGCGTCAGCAAAGACGGAGGCAGGGAGAATAGTTGCCGCTCGGCTCGTTGTAACCTACGCTGGCGTAAGTTACGCCCGCGTAACCATAAAGATTCTCTCAGCAACATATAAACAGCGCGGCATATATCTGCGTTTCACTCTTACTCAAGGCTCGCGCAGGAGCACAATAGGCAGGTTCCATTATGACCAGCATCGACAATCGACGCACCACCACGAAGTCCGGTTTCCGACCGTCCAAAACCGACTCGGGGGTGGACTTGCAGACCTACGCCCGCGAGCACCCGGACCAGACCAGCCCGAGGCCCATCCTCGACGGCCCGCGGCCGCTGAAGACCCAGATTGCCGTCTACGTAGGCGTGCTTCTTCCGATCGCAGCGCTGATCGCCGCCGTCCCGCTGGCGTGGGGTTGGGGTCTGGCCTGGACCGACATCGTCCTCTTCCTAGTCTTCTACGTAATCAGCGGACTCGGCGTGACCATCGGCTACCACCGGTACTTCACGCATGGATCCTTCCGTGCCAACAAGCCGCTTCGGGCCGCGCTGGCGATCGCCGGGTCTCTCTCCGTACAGGGATCGGTGATCACCTGGGTAGCCGACCATCGTCGGCACCACGCATTTTCAGACACCGACGGCGATCCCCATTCGCCGTGGGCCTTCGGCGACTCGCCCTGGGCGCTCCTGAAGGGTTTCTGGCATGCGCACATGGGTTGGCTGTTCGAGCGGGATGAGACCAACAAGGTGCGCTTTGCCCCGGACCTGCTCAAGGACACCATGATCCTGCGCATTGACCGCCTCTTCGGTGTCTGGGTCCTGGTGACACTCTTCCTGCCCGCGCTGATCGGCGGACTTGTGAGCCAGAGCTGGTGGGGAGCGCTGACGGCGTTCTTCTGGGCCGGCCTGGTGCGCGTTGCGGTGCTGCACCATGTCACCTGGTCGGTCAATTCGATCTGCCACATGGTGGGTGAGCGCCCTTACCATTCCCGCGACAAGGCCGGTAACTTCTGGCCGCTCGCGATCGCTTCCTTCGGCGAATCCTGGCACAACTCGCACCACGCCGACCCAACGTGCGCCCGCCATGGCGTGGACAAGGGGCAGATCGACATCTCCGCCCGGACAATCTGGATCTTCGAGAAGTTTGGTTGGGCCACCAAGGTGCGCTGGCCGGTTGCTGAGCGGTTCGAGAAGCTGGCGACCAAGGCCCGCGAAGCCTGATTGTTGGCGCAAAGGCGCCGGTTTTGCGCAGGATCGTAGGGACTTCCCGGCGATCCTGACCTCGACCGGCGCTCCTGCGGTATGTTGGCGATCCTGTGACGACAGCCGTTCCAAAGAGCGCCGCGGCCCAAGAGTCAGATAAAACGTTCAAGTGATGACGCCCCGCGAATACCCGCGGGGCGTCTCTTTTTGGTTTTCACAAGTGTTTTGGTAAGGATAGCCTTAGCTAACTCCGACCTGTGAGGAACCATGAACAGATCCCTGCTCGATCCCGCCCAGCCGCTGGGCGAATTCGACCACCTTGAGCGGCTCCTCGACGCCGCGCCCCTCCTGATGAACCAGCGCAATACCGACCGCTATGCAGCTGAACTCGCCAGCGGAATCGAAGCCGTGGTTCAGACCTTCGCCTCCACAAATGCGCCGTTCACCGGACGCACGCCGGCCGACGTCTCCGTGGCAATCGACCACGTGGACCTCGACAGCCCACTGCACAGCACCCGCGACGCCCTCACCGAACTTCAGGAGGTGTACCTGCGCGACGCCGTCTACTTCCACCACCCGCGCTACGCCGCCCACCTCAACTGCCCAGTGGTGATCCCGGCCCTGCTTGGCGAAACCATCCTCACCGCGGTCAACTCGTCCCTTGACACGTGGGACCAGAGCGCGGGCGCAACGCTCATCGAGCGCGCGCTCATCACCTGGACAGCGGACCGCCTCGGGCTCGGCCCCGATGCCGACGGCGTCTTCACGAGCGGCGGCAGCCAGTCCAACCTGCAGGCCCTCCTGATGGCCCGCAGCCACGCCGGCGCAACATCAAACACACCGACGACGGCGGCGGCCACAGCGCCGCACTCAACCCTCCGCATCTTCGCCTCGGACGCCGCGCACTTCAGCGTGCAGAAGTCGGCCCGGCTGCTGGGATTGGGGGAAGAGGCCGTCGTCGTCGTTCCCGCCGATGCCGACCGGCGCATGCGCCCTGGCGCCCTGGCGGCGGCTCTCGAAGCGGCCGTCCGCGATGGTCTAACGCCGATGGCCGTGGTCGCAACGGCCGGCACCACCGACTTCGGCAGCATCGACCCGCTGAGCGAAATCGCGGAGCTGTGCGGCAGATACCGTACCTGGATGCATGTCGACGCCGCGTACGGCGGTGGTCTCATCACCTCGCTCCGGCACCGGAACCGGCTCGCCGGTATCGAGCACGCGGATTCGGTGACCGTCGACTACCACAAGACCTTCTTCCAGCCCGTCAGCTCCAGTGCGGTGCTCGTGAAGGACGCCCGGATGCTCGGCCACGTCACGCATTACGCGGACTACCTCAACCCGCGCGGCGAAGTGCTGCCGAACCAGGTCAACAAGAGCCTGCAGACCACTCGCCGCTTCGACGCCCTCAAGCTGTGGCTGACGCTGCGCATCATGGGCGCTGACGGGATCGGCACCATGCTCGATGAGGTCATCGCACTGGCCACCCAATTCGGCGCGGAGATCGACGCAACGGAGGACTTCGAGCTCGCCGCACCGCCACAGCTCAGCACCCTCGTGTTCCGATATACGCCAAAAACAAAACTCACCGTCACCCAGGACGCCATCCGGAAGGCAATCTTCGCCTCGGGGGAGGCGGTTGTCGCCGGCACCGTGGTGGACGGCGACCAGTTCCTCAAGTTCACCCTCCTCAACCCGGACACCAGCGCCCGCGATCTGCGAGCGATCCTCGACCTCATCCGGCGGACGGCCGCTAATTTGGAGGGCAGCCGGGCATGAACACGCGAATTCACGACTTCATCGGCGTGGGCGTCGGCCCATTCAACCTGGGACTTGCCGCGCTGACCGCCCCCATCGCCGAGCTCGACGGACTCTTCCTCGACCGCGCAGACCGGTTCGAGTGGCACCCGGGCATGATGCTCGAAACGGCGCACCTCCAGGTGCCGTTCATGGCAGACCTCGTGACCATGGCCGACCCCACCTCGCCCTACTCCTTCCTCAACTACCTCAAGTCCACCGGCCGGCTCTATCCGTTCTACATCCGCGAGAACTTCTACCCGCTGCGCACCGAGTACAGCCGCTACTGCGCCTGGGTGGCCGAGCAGTTGCCCAATGTCCGCTTCGGCAGCGACGTGGTGTCGGTCGATTACGACGACGGCGCGCGGCTCTACCGCCTCACCGTCACCGAGGGTGGGGCGCAGGTGCAGTACCTCACCCGGCGCCTGGTCCTCGGGACCGGAACGTCCCCTACTGTTCCCGCGCACTGCGCGGCGCTCGAGGAGCAGCCGGGCTCCGGCGTCGTGCACTCGGGCCGCTACCTGGAGCGGAAAGCGCAACTGCAGTCGCTCGAATCCATTACGGTGGTGGGCAGCGGCCAGAGCGCAGCGGAGATCTACTACGACCTGCTGCAGGACATGGAAGCGCACGGCTACCGGCTGGACTGGGTGACGCGCTCGCCGCGGTTCTTCCCGCTCGAGTACACCAAACTCACGCTCGAGCTGACCTCGCCCGAATATGTCGATTACTTCCACGCACTCCCGGCAGGTCAGCGCGAGACCCTGGGCAGGGCGCAGAAGCAGCTCTACAAGGGCATCAACGCGGACCTCATCAACGAGATCTACGACCTGCTGTACCTGCGCAGCGTCGAGAGCCAGCCGCGGACATCGCTCTACACCAATGTTGCCCTCGAGAAGGTCACGCCGGGGAAGAACGGCTATGAGCTCGCACTGACGCACGTGGAACAAGGCCACGCGTTCACGCTCGACACCGCCGGTCTGGTTCTCGCCAGCGGCTACAGCTACTCGGAACCGGCGTTCCTCGCAGGCGTCGGTGATCGCATCGCGCGCTTGCCGGACGGGCAGTTCGACGTGAGCCGCAAATACAGCGTTACGCCGGGCGAAATCTTCGTCCAGAACGCCGAGCTTCACACACACGGCTTCAGCGCGCCGGATCTCGGAATGGGAGCCTACCGAAACTCGGTGATCATCCGCGAAATGCTCGGCTGGGAGTACTACCCGATCGAGGAGCGCATCGCGTTCCAGCACTTCGGTGCGCCGGTGCGCGGATCAGACGTGCCGCAGGCGCCGGTCGGAGCCGCCCTGTGAACTTCACCCTCGCCCCGGTGGATCCCTCGCGCGACGCAGTTCTCCTCCACAGCTGGGTCACCGATCCGCACGCCCGGTTCTGGGACATGCAGGAAGCCTCACTCGCCGACGTGATGCGCGAATACACCGCCATCCACGAGTCACAGACCCACCACGCCTACCTTGGCTATAACGACGACGACGGCGAAGGCGCGCGTACCGCGGGGTTCCTGACGGAGCGTTATCTCCCCGGCCACGACCCCGTAGGGGCCACGTACCCAGTCCAGTCGGGGGACGTAGGCATGCACCTCCTCGTCCCGCGCACTGAGGTGCCGGTTCCCGGCTTCACGACGGCGGTCATCACGTTCATCCTCGAGCACCTCTTCTCCGATCCGGATGTGCAGCGCGTCGTCGTCGAACCCGATGTCCGCAACACCAAGGTCCATGCACTGAACGCGCGCGTGGGCTTTGAGCCCTCTTCGACCATCGAACTGCCCGGCAAACGGGCGCTGCTCAGCTTCTGCACCCGCAGCCAGTTCCTCTCGACCTTCCAGGAAGTTTCCCCATGACACTTGCCCCCGCCCTTGATCCGGCCACCGAAGAGTTCCTCACGCCCGCCGTGTGGGCGGACGCCAACCGCCACCTCACCTGCAAGGCCATCGCGGAGTTCGCCCACGAGCGCATCCTGGCTCCGGAGAACGCCGGCGGCGATGCCTACCTCCTTAAGTCCGACGACGACGCCGCCATCTACCGCTTCAGCGCACGTCGCCGCGCGCTCTACCACTGGAGCGTCGACCCCGCGAGCCTTACCCGGCACGTAGATGGGGATCGTACCGAAATCAACGCACAACAGTTCATCCTCGATACGAAGGACCGGCTCGGCATTCCGGATGAGCTCCTGCCGGTGTACCTCGAGGAGATCAGCAGCACCCTTGCCGGGTCCAGCTACAAGCGTCAGTTCCAGCGCTACACCTCGGCCGAGCTGGCCGTAGGGATCACCGAGGGTGCGGATAAAGCAGCGGACTTCCAGGCCGTTGAGAGCTCCATGACCGAGGGCCACCCGTGCTTCGTGGCGAACAACGGCCGACTCGGCTTCGGCGCGGAAGACTACCTCGCCTACGCGCCCGAGTGCGGCCGGCCGATCCACCTTGAGTGGATCGCCGTGCACCGCAGCCGGGCAGCATTCACAGCCCTTTCTGGCCTGGATTACCGCGATCACCTGCTCGCCGAGCTGGGTGACCGCCTCGGGATGTTCGAGGCGGAGCTGGAGGTTCGAGGATGCCCACCCGAGGACTACTTCCTCATGCCGGTACACCCCTGGCAGTGGGAGAACAAGATCCGCGTCACCTTCGCGGGCGAGATTGCCGGCCGAAACATCGTGTACCTGGGCACCGGCGTCGAGCAGTATCAGGCCCAGCAATCCATCCGCACCTTCTTCAACCGCGACTCCCCGGACCGTTCCTACGTGAAGACCTCCCTGTCCATCCTGAACATGGGATTCATGCGGGGTCTGTCCGCCGAATATATGGCAGTGACTCCTGCCATCAACGAGTGGCTTGCCGCGGCGCTGAACCCGGACACAGTGCTGCGCGAACGGGGTTTCACGCTGCTGCGGGAGACGGCCGCGATCGGGTACCGACCACAGCACCTCCACGCCGCGACCGCTCCGGGGTCGCCGTACCGGAAGATGCTCGCTGCGCTGTGGCGGGAGAGTCCGCTTCCGCAGCTCGAAGACGGTGAACAACTCATGACCATGGCGGCGCTCCTGCACCGCGACGTGGACGGTGCCTCGTTGGTTTCTGAACTGGTACAGCGGTCAGGGCTGACCGGCGCGCAGTGGCTGCGCAGCTACGCCGACGCCTACCTGATCCCCGTGGCGCACTGCCTCTTTGCCTACGAACTCGCGTTCATGCCGCACGGCGAGAACCTCATCCTGGTGCTGCGGGACGGCGTACCTGTGCGGTCGATCATGAAGGATCTCGGTGAGGAGATCGTGGTGATGGGCAGCGTCATGGACGTACCGGAGCACATTGCCCGCGTCCGCGCAGAGGTTCCGGAGAAGGAACGGGTGCTCGCGATCTTCACGGACGTCATGGACTGCTTCCTTCGATTCCTCGGAAGCACCATGGCCGACGACGGCGTGCTGGCCGAGGATGAATTCTGGGCCGTCATGGCCGGTGCCATCACGGACTATCAGAGCGCTCATCCTGAACTGGCGGAGCAGTTCGAGAAGTACGACCTCTTCGCCGAGGAGTTCGACCTCTCATGTCTGAACCGCCTCCAGCTACGTAACAACAAGCATATGCTGGACCTCACGGACCAGTCCGGAGGGCTCCAGTTTGCCGGTAAGCTCGCGAATCCACTCGCCGCCGTTCACCGGTGACAAAAACTCGGGTGGTCGTGTAGGTTGGAAGGCATGGGAACAATAATTTTCGAGTGATTGCGCGTTTCGAGGCGTTTCGCACGCCCGCCGCAACAAGATAAAACCATCGAAAAGACCGTGTTGAGGCTGCTGCCTCCCTGCTTGTTTCCACTTCTCCTGCTCTTGACCTTTGCGCCTTGTCGGCTCTTCGAAGCCGTTTACCTGGTATTGCTGGTTTCGCAGGACCTTCCGGAACTGACTGGGTGAACAACCGGAGTTGTCACCTGTCACGTTGGAAGTAAGTGGCCCACCGGTCACAACCGCTAAGGAGAGCCATGACCCAGCAAGACAAACAAGAGCCCATGACCGTCCACGTTGCCGACGACGCAGCGAAGAAGCTGGCGGATGACCCGCGCGCCCGGATGGCGCTTGCCAAGAAGAACCCCGCGTTCGGAGACCTGGACAGTGCTCACAGCACCGGCCGCCGAAAGAACGTCAATGCAAGCAACAAGCAGGGAAAACGGGAGAAGAAGGTGCGCTGGTAACGGCGAAACGCCCGCGCTCAAGAAGTTAAAGTGAAGCTGGCTCCGCGTTCTGCGTATGGGGGAATCGCAGAATGGGGAGCCAGCGCTTTTAACTATACTTCACTCCGGGGGTCGAAAGTCCAATCGAAAGGTGAGCATGGCGGTCACGGCTAAGGCGTTCCAATCGTGGCGCGCCAGGATCGCCCCCGATGCATCGGTTTCCGAACTCTGCAGACAGGCGGAGATCAAGCGCTCCACGCTCGCGCAGCAGTTGGTGCGCGGCAAAGTTTCCGTGGAGACCGTGGTCCGCATTGCAAGGGCGTACCGCATTTCCCCGGTACAGGCGCTGAGCGAGTTCGATGACTACCGCGACCTCGCCGAGCACGCCCAACCGCCCACTCCTGCCGAGTACCTCAGCCAGGTGTCCCCGATGGATCTGCTTCGGCTCATAGTGGGCCGTAGCGACGAAACCGACTGCGTGGGCCACCCGCTCAGCTTCACACTGGCGCCGATGCCGCACAAATACTCCGTGCGGACCTGGTTCGACGCCGTGGATCCCGGGGATCTTCGCCAGAGTCTGGCGGCAAGGACCGGCGTCGCGCCCCAGAATCTCTCGGCGCAGCTGAGTGCAGGCAGGCTCAGCACCCAGCTGTGTGTCGAAGCGGCACGAATCTCGGAGGTGTCGCTGACCAGCGGACTTGTGGTCACGGGCCTGCTGACGCCTGAGGAAGGTGGCTGGCGCACGGATGGTCGGGAAAGCGCCCTCAGTCATCTGCCGGATTCAGAGCTCATCCTGCTGGCCAGGGACTGGCTGGACGGACTAGGCAAGCAGCTGCGCCGTCAGGAACAGGACAGCTCACACGACCAGACCTTATGGGAGAACCTCGGATGAGCGGCGGAGCAACTATTCAGTGGGTCGCGCTGATCCTGTGCGTTGTGTTCGCGGCGATCCGGCTGCCGGATGCGCTCCGCGGCAGGGGCCGCGGCGTCTTCCTTGTCCTGGTTCTGTTTGCGGTGGCGGTCTCGCTGAGCATCGCCCCGATCTATCTCTTCGTCGACCAACTGCTCGGCGGAGTCAACGTCGCGAACCTGATCATCCGGCTGAGCCTGTACTCGATCGTGATCCTGCTGGGTATGCGGTGTGCGGCCGCATTCCGTTCACGGCGGGCACAAAAGTTCATTGCAGGCCCGGCAGGGATAGCCGCCCTGGCGCTCGCCGTCGTCGTCACCGTGGTTCTGTTCGTGGTGAGTGATCTTCCTGAGAGCTCTACGGGTCTTCGAGGCTTCACGGACCAGGCCACGGTGGTGTGGTATCAGAACATGGGCCGTCTCTATCCGGCCTACGTTGCGGCGTGCCTGCTGGTGCCGACGGCTGCAGAAATGGGGAACCGGCTCTCCCGCCCGGTTCATCGGTTGGCGTCCGGCCTAATCTTCGCGGGCTTTTTCATGGTCCTGATCTTCGCGATCCTGAACCTCCTCCCGCTCTCCCTCGGCCGGGCGGGGGTGCTGTTGTCATTCGGCTCCATCGTGCTGGTCACCACCGGTCTCACGATGATTTGGGCCTCACGACGGCGTGCAGCGAAGGAAACTTCCCGCAATTTCCTTGCCCGTGACCAGCGACGTCTTTAGTCCTTTCGGATGATTTATGCCGGAATATCCCGAAATACTGTTCACGTTTTCATCCTGCTGTGCCAAAATTATGATTATGTAACTCCCGGTGACCGTGGGGGGTTAGCGGGTTACACAGCGGTAGGTGCGTCCATTAGAACGGGTGGACGCACCTATTCCCGTTAAGGGGCTAAGCGTCGTGGTCGGTTTCCAGGATCCGGACGAGCGTGTCCAACGCTTCCCCGGCGCCGTCGTCGTCGCTCCTGAGAACCACTACGTCGCCGTGTTCGGCGCCCAGGCTCATCAGCGAGAGGATGCTTGAAGCGTCCAGGGCCTCATCGGCCGGGCTGTCCTCGCGGGCAATGGTCACCTCCACGGGGAGCTCACATGCCGCTTCTGCGAAGATGGCGGCGGGGCGGGCGTGCAGGCCCACGCGGCTGGCTACGGTTGCTGTTCGCTCGATCATGATGTTCCTTTGGTTGGTGGTTTAGAGACCGAGGGTCTCGAGAATGGGTAGGCCTGCACGGACTGCGGTGCGTGCCTCAAGGGCGTTGGGAGCCCCGAGTGCCTGTTCGGCCAGCTTCCTGGCCTCGTCCAGGGAGACCGAGGCCAGCACTGCTGCGACACCGGCCAGGGCGCGGGCGCTCATGGACAGCGTGTCGACGCCGAGACCCACGAGCACGACGGCGAGGGCCGGGTCCGCGGCGGCCTCGCCACAGACGCCCACGGACTTATTGCCGTTCCCGTGTGCCGCAGCTCCCGCGACGGTCTGCTTGACGAGCTGGAGTACGGCAGGCTGCCACGGATCGTTCAGCGCCGCGAGGGGGCCGAGTTGCCGGTCCGCTGCCATCACGTACTGGGTCAGGTCATTGGTGCCGATCGAGGCGAACTGCACGTTGCGCAGGATGCTCTCGGCGGTGAGCGCCGCGGACGGCACCTCGACCATCACTCCCGGCACCTTCAGCCCGGCGGCAGCGCAGGAATCAGCGAACCGGTGCGCCTCGTCCGCTGTTGCGATCATCGGTGCCATGACCCACACCTCGGTTTCGGCGCCGTCGGCTGCTTCTGCGATCGCCTTGAGTTGCCGGTCGAGCACGCCGGGCGTGGCGAGTTCCGTCCGGTAGCCGCGCACGCCCAGCGCCGGATTGGGCTCGGTTGCGTCGGTGAGGAAAGGAAGGGGCTTGTCAGCGCCGGCGTCGAGCGTCCGCACTACTACCTTGCCGTGCGGGAAGGCATCGAACACCTCACGGTAGGCGGCAGCCTGCTCGGCCACGGTCGGTTCGGTATCACGGTCAAGGAAGCAGAACTCCGTCCGGAGCAGGCCCACGCCCTCAGCGCCGGCGTCGGCCGCATTGCGGGCATCAGCACCCGAGCCCACATTGGCGAGGAGCGGCACCCGGTGGCCGTCCGTCGTCGTGCAGGTACCGCTGTAGGAACCCAGGGAGCGTGACTGCTCGGACCAGATGGCAGCGGCGGTGCGTTCGACGTCGCCGGGATTGATGAGCACCGAACCGGCGGCGCCGTCCACGAAGACTTCGGTGCCGTCGTCGATCCCGTCCACCCCATGGGCGGCGACGACGGCGGGCAGGCCGAGCGCGCGTGCGAGGATGGCGGTGTGGGACTGCGGCCCGCCGGTGCCTGTGACGAGCGCGAGGACCAGGTCCGGGTTGAGCGTTGCGGTGTCCGCCGGAGCCAGGTCTTCCGCCGCAAGGACGAAGGGAGTCTCCGACGCCGGGATGCCCGGCGCGGGCAGACCGCGTAACTCAGCGACGATGCGGGAGCGGACGTCGAGGACGTCCTGGGTGCGTTCGGCCATGTAGCCGCCCAACCCGCGAAGCATGTCCGCCACCTGGGCGCCCGCCTCCCACACCGCGCGCTCCGCGGACGTTCCGGCCACCACAAGCGTGTTGGCCGACTTCAGCAGCATGGGGTCAGCGGCCATCATTGCCGTGGCATCGAGTACCGCCTTCGCGTCACCAGTTGCCGATTCGGCGCGTCCGCGCAGTTCGGCCTGAACGGCTTTGGCGGCTGCCAACAGGTGTGCGGTTTCGTCATCGACCGTGGTGTCCGACCACCGTTCACCGGCCGGCGGCTCCGCAACCGGGCGCGGCATCTGCCGTACCGGACCGATCACCCGGCCCGGGCTCACTCCCACTCCAACGAATGTGCTCATTGCTCCAACTCCTCAGGTAGGGACTAGGCGGCAACCGGCTCGGAGGCCTTTGCTTCTGCCGGCTGCCCACGAGGATCGATACAACAAACATAATCACGTTGCCGATAGCGAAGAACACAAAGATGCCGCCGTGAGGTGCCTGCGAAGTGACGCCGGTACCCATCACGAGCGCTCCGGTGACCGCAGCACCGAGCATGCCAGCGGGAATGACGCGCAGCGGATCGGCGGCGGCGAACGGGATGGCGCCCTCCGAAATGAACGCTGAACCGAGCAGCCACGCGGCCTTGCCGTTCTCCCGCTCAGCCAGGGAGAAACGACGGCGGTCGATCACGGTTGCCAGTGCCATCGCCAGCGGCGGAACCATTCCCGCTGCCATGACGGCGGCCATGATCTGCCACGGAGCCTGGTTATCCACCGTGCCGGCACCGAGTCCGGCGACCGCGAACGCGTAGGCCACTTTGTTGATGGGTCCGCCGAGGTCGATCGCCATCATGAGGCCGAGGATGATGCCGAGCAACACGGCTCCGGTGCCAGTCAGCCCGGAGAGCCAGTTGTTCAGGGCGACGGTCAATGCGGCAATCGGTCCGCCGAGCACCAGGATCATGAGACCTGACGCCACTATGGAAGCTCCGAGCGGGATGATCACCACGGGCATGAGGCCGCGCAGCCAGCGTGGGACGGCGAGCTTGCCGATCTTCATCGCTACATACCCGGCAAGGAGACCGCCGACGATCGCGCCGAGGAACCCAGCGCCCATGAAGCCGGCGACCGCACCTGCCACGAAGCCCGGCGCAATACCGGGACGGTCAGCCAGGGCGTACGCGATGTAACCGGCCAATGCGGGGACAAGGAAGCCCATTGAAAGGCTGCCGATTTTGAACAGCACCGCACCGAGGTAGGCGCCGACAGCGCCCTTGGCAGTCTCCGGGAACTCTGTCGGCAGGTTCCACAGGGTGTTGTTGACCACCATGTCATCGGCGAAGTTCGTGATGTCGTAGCCGCCGAGGAGGAACCCGAGCGCAATGAGCAGGCCACCGCCGGCCACGAACGGAATCATGTAGCTCACGCCGGTGAGCAGCGCCCGCTTGAGCTGGCCGCCGAAGCGCTCGCCGCCGTCGTCGTCCTGGGTGTCCGGGGAATTCGAGTCCGGGACCCGGCGTGCGTTGGGATTGTCGGCGGCGGCGAGGGCTTCCTCGACCATGACGCCGGGCTCGTCGATGCCGCGCTTCACGGGCGCGTTGATCACGGGCTTGCCGGCGAAGCGGTGCTTGTCGCGGACGTCGACGTCGACGGCGAAGATCACGGCGTCCGCCGCGGCGATCACCGACGGGTCCAGGGGAGTGGAGGCCGATGAGCCCTGCGTCTCCACCTGCAGGTCCACGCCGCGCTCCTTGGCAGCGGCAACGAGTGAATCCGCGGCCATGTAGGTGTGGGCGATACCGGTGGGGCAGGCGGTGACCGCAACAATGCGTTTGGTGCGTGCGGCGGCGGGCGGCGTCGTCGTGCCCGGGTCCGTGGCTGCCGGCTGCGCGGACGTCTTGGCCGGCGCGGTTTCGAGCGCCCCCTCCACCAGGTCCACGACTTCCTGCCGCGTGCTGGCAGAACGAAGCGCGGCAGTGAAGTCCTTCTTGATGAGGGAGCGGGCGAGCTTGGAGAGCAGCTTCAAGTGCGCCTGGTCCGCGCCCTCGGGTGCGGCGATGAAGAAGATGAGGTCCGCCGGGCCGTCCTTGGCGCCGAAATCGACCTTCGGCTGCAGCCGGGCCATGACGAGCGTCGGTTCAGTGACCGCGGTGGACCGGCAATGCGGAATGGCGATTCCGCCGGGGATCCCGGTGGCAGTCTTCTCCTCGCGGGCGAGGGCATCGGCGAACAGGCCTTCCACCTGGCTCGCGCGGCCCTGCGCAACCACAAGTTCGGCGAGCCGGCGGATGACACCGGGGCGGTCCTCGCCCAGGGACTCATCGAGCACCACAAGATCAGGGGTAATCAAAGCGGACATTGTTCTTCCTTAGAAACGAAGTCAGTTGACTGGAGCAAGAGCGCGGACGACGACGGCGTCCGGCGTGGTTTGCCACGCCGGACGACGACGGCGTCCGGCGTGGTTTGGTGAAGTGCCGGCACGGTTGATCCAGGTAAGGATGCCGCGGCGGAGCCGTGTGCCACCGCCTGGCGGAGGCAATCGGGTGCGCTCCCGCCGCTGGTGTGCGCCAGGAGGTAGCCGGCAAGAGCGGAATCGCCCGCACCGACTGTGGAAAGAGCCGTAATTGGAGGGTGCTGTGCGTGCCAGGCGCCGTCCGCCGTCACCAGCAGGGCGCCCTTCGAGCCAAGGGTGGCGAGCACCGTGCGGACTCCGCGTCCCAGCAGCCGGGTCGCTGCTTCGACGGCGAGGCCTTCGTTGTCCTCAAGCCTGTTACCTTCGCCCAGGCCGGTCAGCTGGGAAAGCTCCTCGGCATTGGGTTTAAGGAGGTCCGGGGCTGCGCCCTCGTTGATAGCGGCGACCAGGGCGGCCTCGGAAGCATCCAGTGCGATCAATGGTGAGCGCTCGCCGTAGCGGGAACGCACGGCGCGCACCGCCGTTGCGTAGAAGTCCTGGTTGAGGCCGGGTGGTAGTGAGCCCGCCAGAACCAGCCAGGCCGCGCCGTCGGACTTCTCCACCACCAGCTCGATCAGGGCCTCGGCTTCCCGTCGGTCCAGCACAGGGCCCGGTTCGTTGATCTTGGTGGTGGTGCCGTCCGGCTCGGTGATGGTGACGTTGCTGCGCAGCCTGGCCGGAATGGGGAGGTTGCGGTAGGGGACACCGGCGGATTGGAGCCCGGTGAGGACGGGATCGTCGTCCTTCCCGGGCAGGATAGCCAGCGTTTCCGCCCCGCCGGCCGATAACGCGCGGCACACGTTCACGCCCTTGCCGCCGGACTCCTCCCGGTTGGCGGTAGCGCGCTGTACGGCACCGCGGGTGAGGCCAGCCGCGAGTTCGATGGTGCGGTCCAGGCTGGGGTTTGCGGTCAGGGTGACGATCATGCGATCACCAGCTCTACGTCGGCATCCTTGAGCGCGGCTTCCAGTTCCGGCTCGGGCTGCGCGTCGGTGACAAGCGCGTCGATCTCGCTGAGGGAGGCGAAGTTCATGAGCGTCTCGGCGTCCAGTTTCGAGGAATCCGCCAGTACGACGACGCGGCGGGAGGCCCGCACGATAGCCGCCTTGACGGAGGCCTCCTCGGGGTCGGGGGTGCTCAGTCCGAACGCGGCGTGGATGCCGTTGGCGCCGACAAAGGCAACATCCGGCCGGAAGCTGCCGTATTGGGCCACCGTTCCGCTTCCCACGCAGGCGCTGGTCAAACCGCGCATCCGGCCGCCGATGAACTCGAGCTGAAGCGGGGCCTCGATGAGCGCATGGGCAACGGGGATGGAGTGGGTGATGATGAGCAGTTGGTCTGCAGGCTCCTGCGCCAGGAGGGCGGCCAGTGCGCCTGTGGTGGTACCGCCGTCGAGCACGATCGACCCTTCGGACGGGACCATGGCGAGTGCTGCCTTGGCAATGCGTGCCTTCTCGGCCTGGCTGCGGCCTTCGCGGCTGGTGAGGCTGAGTTCGTTGGTGCTCGCACTGTTCGCGGGAACCGCACCACCGTGTACCCGGCGCAGCACGCCGTCCTTCTCAAGTAGGGCGAGGTCGCGGCGGACGGTTTCCTTGGTGATGTCGAACCGTGCGGCGAGTTGTGCAACGGACACCCGTCCCTCGGACGCGACCAGTGCAGCGATCCTGTTGTAGCGTTCCTCGGCGAACACCGGGCCTCCTCACTCGTGACGGCTGTCACACCTACTTCCGTTTGAGTGACTCTATCTGTGTTTAAGTTTGCTTGTCAATCGAAAGCGGAAGAAAACGCAGATTGCCGTGTAGCAGGCGGAGCTTGGGTACTCATAATGCTCCCGTAGCGCCATCATGTGTGTTGATGGACGCTTCGCCATCCCCGTGTACGCCGCGTAATTAGCTATAGAGGCTAATCCTGAGACGCGCGACACCGTCATTGCTCTCCGGATACTCCGCAGCCAGCTCCGGCTTGTTGGCGAGGTGACCAAGCATGTTGGACAAGTGCCCTCGTTCGGCGTGGGAATATTCGATCCCGCGAACGTCCGCTGCCCGGACGACCGAAGCCATGATCAGGAAGTCGTCGAAGTGCCGCTTCCGCCCTGGATCCTCCATGATTTTAATGGCCGCGGCCTTGCCGATCAGGCAGCCCATCAGGGTTGGCCGGTTCACAGAGCCGGTCCGGTCACCACACACAACCTCTACCGTTTCGGTCCTGTTGACCGCGGTCTGGCCGGCCGGCGCGGCGAGGGTCGTTCCTCCGTTGACGCCTCCGCGCTTCTCGGCTCTCTCGCCCAGGAAGCGGGGGATCAGCACATCAATCTTCGCTTCCTCCCGGACCCATCGATGCTCGTGGCCGTCGGGTGAAAACCCGGCTGACTTGAATCCAAGCTCCACCAGAAGTCCGGTGAAGGTTGCCAACATGTTCGGATGTTCGCGGATGTCGAGGACGGTGTCGGCATCGTCAGTCGGACGTACGGAAATCGACTCCCGCTCGACAGCATGTAGGTAGACAGACTGCCCACCGACGAGGGTCCAGCCGTATGTCAATCGTTCATGGATGTTGAAGAGCGCACCCCAAGCTGCTTCCTGCGCTTCGGTTGACGGCGGCAGTTCAATGGCCAACGATGCTCCTCAAGATTCGGGCCGCCTCGTTCTGCTCGCGGGGGCCATTGTGTTCAGCCAAGTCCGCCGCAACTGCAGCCAGGGGTAGCTTTTCCGGAAGCTCCTCGGCGACATGGAGGATCACATTTGCTGCTCGCTCGTTCTTGGCTGGCACAAGGAAGAAGTCCCTCTTCAACCGCTCGACGTCATCGTCGTCGATGTACGCCTCAACCTCGGAATTGGACAGCAGGGAGGATGCAGGGTGGGATACACCGGAGAGCATGAGTCGCGGGTCGACGCGCAGGTCCTGGATGTCAGCACGGTCCGCAACAAAAAGGCACCGCTCAGCTCGGGCCTCGACTTTGCTGAGAAGGCTGAGCAGCGCCTCTTCGCACACAGCGGGCTCCATTAAGTGCATCATCCAGTTCCGCCACCGTCTGAGTACCTGGGAGTTGAGCGATGGAAGCTCTTTGAGCTGAATTTTCTGCCAATCGTCCTCCAGCTGCTCGAAGCGCGCTGCGTCTAGGAAGGCCAGGAAGCCCCAGGCCGTCCCCGGTGTCACTGGCCGTCCACCAGGCGGGTTTCTTCGGTAGCGTTGAACTTCAAGCTCGTCGAGCACCCACTGGTTGCCAACTTTTTCGGCGCGAAGCTTCCCCGTGTCGATCAGTGCGCGGACACGGGCAGGTGTAACGCCCAAGGAGGAGGCGGCTTCCTTCACACTCATCGCCATGAAACAACTATATCGAGTTCGCAATAGTTGTATACGGAACCGATACCCCGAGGTCGCATGATTCCGTGCAGGTCTCAGCTTCGAGATGGGCTGAACCGCGGCGTGTCTTGGCGCGACACGCATCGCATCGCCTCAGACCTGCACGAAATCGTTCGGCGAGGGGAATGGTTGGGCTCACTTACGGGCAAACAAAAAGCCACCCGCACCCAATCAGGTGCGGGTGGCTTTAGTGGTGCGAGGTCCCTAGATGCCGCCGTCGCGGGTTTCGTTGCGGGTGATCTGCTCACCGGTGTTGGGATCCTGGACGGAGCGGGACTCGGATACCCGTTTCTGGCTGCGGGGGGCATTCATCACCAAGGAGACGACGAGTCCCAGAACGCCGACGCCCATGAGGATGTAACCCACGAGGGTCAGGTCGATGAAGTTCGTCAGATTATCTGCCACTGCAAAGGCAAGAATTGCACCGAGTGCAATGAGGACGATGGAGGAACCGATTCTCATGCCAACTACTCCTTGATGTGTGCCGGCCCAGGAATTCTTTCCTGTTCTGCCGTAGAGCTACGAAATAACGCGCTGTGTAATCAGCATACTGGCTTTATCCCCGCGTAGTGGCGGAAGTGCCGCGAATTTCGACGGTTGGGCGATTCCGCCGGCGGGTTGCGACTCGATCAATTTTTTCATTTCAGGGGGTTGCAAAGCCTGCAAGCGGGGGTTTAATAGAGCCACTGGTAATGACGTAAAGTAATAGTAAGCTAGCTGATGAAGTAGGGTGGTTCGCAGTTGCACTCCGGTGCAGCGTAGCCATAGACAGACAAGTTCCGTGGATAGAAGTTCGAATAAGGAGCACTTCATGAATTTCCTGGCATTTCTTCTACTCGGTCTCATCGCAGGTGCCATCGCAAAGCTGATTCTTCCGGGCAAGCAGGCCGGCGGCTGGGTGATGACCCTCATTCTCGGGGTTATTGGTGCGCTTTTGGGAGGCTTCCTCGGGAACCTGCTCTTCAACGTCGGAGTTAACGAGTTCTTCTCGATCTCTTCATGGCTGCTGGCAATCGGCGGCGCGATTATCGTCCTTCTCATTTACGGCGCAATCACGAAGAACCGTTCGCACGCCTAACACCCCTCATAGCTAAAGCGCCCCGTCGGTCCCCCATCCGACGGGGCGCTTTGTGTGGGCTCCCAACCCTCGCTGGCGCTCACGCCGGGGCCCTCGCCCACTACGCGCTTGGTGGGCTCCCAACCCTCGCTGGCGCTCACGCCGGGGCCCTCGCCCACTACGCGCGTGGTGGGCTCCCAACCCTCGCTGGCGCTCACGCCGGGGCCCTCGCCCACTACGCGCTTGGTGGGCTCCCAACCCTCGCTGGCGCTCACGCCGGGGCCCTCGCCCACTACGCGCGTGGTGGGCTCCCAACCCTCGCTGGCGCTCACGCCGGGGCCCTCGCCCACTACGCGCTTGGTGGGCTCCCAACCCTCGCTGGCGCTCACGCCGAGGCCCTCGCCCACTACGCTTAGACATAACCGACGGAAGGATCATGCAATGGCACGGTTCAACCCCGCTGCGAAAGTTGCCGGTGGAGCGGTGTTCGACCGCGAGGGCCGCCCCAAGCCCGGCGTCCAGCGCGCCGTCGAGCGCGCGATCGACATCCAGCGCCCGCTGGTTCTGGCCAACCTGCGCCGGCTTCGAAGGAAGCATCCAACAGCCTCCGCCGCCGAACTCAACGCGAAGCTTGAGCGGGACTACCTCGTGGCAATCACCACCGCAGGAGCCGCAGTGGGCGGCACCGCCGTCGTTCCGGCCATCGGAACCGCCGTGTCACTGGGACTGTCCGCGGCTGCGACCATCGGGTTCCTTGAGGCGACGGCGTTGTATGCGCAGTCGGTAGCCGAGTTGCACGGCATCTCCACGGAGGATCCGGAACGCGCCCGCACCATGGTGATGGCAATCCTGATGGGGGAGGAGGGCTCGGCCCTGATCCAGGCGACCATCGGTTCGTCTGCCGGCGGTGTTACCAGGCACTGGGGCAATGTTGTGGGCGGCTCGATGTCCTCGTCCGCGGTCCGCAGCATCGGAGCGAGCATCCGGAAGCGGTTCATCAGACGCATGCTGGCGCGCCAGGGGGGTGCGCTGCTGGGCCGTGCACTGCCCTTCGGCGTAGGCGCCGCAGTGGGCGGGGCAGGCAACCACATGATGGGCCGCACGGTCATCAACGCGACCCGCGAGGCATTCGGCCCGCCGCCCAACGTCATTCCCGGTGAGCTCCTGACCGAGCTCGAAACGCTGAAGTACGTTGAGCCTGCCGAAGGCACTGAGCCGTACGGTGAGGGAGCCGGTGCCACGGATCGACCTTAACGCGGACCTCGGGGAAGGCTTCGGCGCCTGGACCATGGGCGACGACGCCGCGATGTTCCCCCTGGTCAGCAGCGCCAACATCGCGTGCGGCTTCCACGGCGGCGACCCCGCGACCATGCTCGCCAGTTGCCGCCTCGCGGTCCAGTACGGTGTCGCCATTGGGGCGCACGTTGCCTACCGGGACCTAGCCGGGTTCGGCAGGCGGTACATCGACATCGCCCCGGAGGATCTGGCGGCGGACGTGCTCTACCAGCTTGCTGCGCTGGACGGAATCGCCCGGTCGGTGGGCGGCGCCGTCGCCTACGTGAAACCGCATGGCGCGCTCTACAACCGGATAGTCCACGACGGTGCGCAGGCCGGGGCCGTTCTGGCCGCGGTCCGGTCCTACAACCCGGGTCTGCCCATTCTTGGCCTGCCGGATTCGCAGATCCTGCAGCGTGCGGAGGCAGCGGGTCAGCCCACCGCCAGGGAAGCCTTCGCCGACCGCAACTATGAGCCGGACGGAACGCTCACGCCCCGGAAAGAGCAGGACGCGGTACTTGGCGAACCCGAGACAGTTGCCGGACGCGCCCTGCGCATGGTGAGCGACGGCGTCGTTATCGCCCGGGACGGCACACGGGTGCCGCTCGACGTGGCCTCGATCTGCGTGCATGGCGACACCCCCGGCGCTGTGGCAATGGCCGGCGCGGTTCGTGAGCAGCTGCTGGGCGCCGGAGTCGAGATCCGGTCCTTCGTGTGAGGGTCCGTCCGTTCGGCGACCGCGCGCTGCTCCTTGAGGTCGAGAGTATCGACGCCGTCCTGCGGCTCTACCGCGCGTTGGAGGTGCGGCCAGCCGGCGTCGTCGACGTCGTTCCCGCCGCCCGAACGGTGCTCATCACCTACGAACCGCGCCGGCTTGCGCAGGACAGCATCCTTGAGTGGGTGCGCGCGCAGGATCAGAACGACGACGACGACGGCGCGCCGCTCCCGCGACGGGAGGTGATCCTTGAGGTGGACTACTCGGGGCCGGACCTGCCCGAGGTCGCGAGCACTCTCGGGATCAGCGCCGAAGAGGTTGTTGAGCTGCACACCGCTTCAACGTGGACGGCTGCATTCACCGGATTCGCACCCGGCTTCGCGTACCTCGTGACGGACCACGCCCGGCTCAAAGTCCCGCGGCGGGAAAGCCCACGTACGTCCGTTCCGGCCGGATCGGTGGGACTGGCAGGGGAGTTCAGCGGCGTCTATCCACGACAATCGCCCGGCGGTTGGCAGCTGATCGGCCGCACGGACGCTGAGCTGTGGAACCCGTCGGCGCAAGCGCCGGCGCTCCTGGAGCCCGGATGCACTGTCAGGTTCCGGGTGTTATGACCTTCACCGTATTGGATCCTGGTCCGCTGACCTTGCTACAGGACGCCGGCCGTCCCGGGCAGGCCGCGCTCGGGGTAAGTCCTTCCGGAGCACTGGATACCGAAGCCTATGCTCGCGGCAACCTGATGGTTGGCAATGCGGCTGGCGCGGCCGCGCTGGAGGTACTGCTGGGGCCGGCGGAGCTTCGGGCGGAGGCGCCCGCCGTCGTCGTTGTGACGGGGGCTGCCGGTGCCGTCGAAGTGAACGGACGGCGTGGGCATGGTGTCCTGCACCTGGCTGCCGGTGACGTGCTGCGGCTGAGTCGGGCAGAGGCCGGCCTGCGCTATTACGTGTGCGTTCGCGGTGGATTCGAAGATGAGCGTGAACTCGGTTCACTTTCCATGGACACGCTGTCGGGGCTCGGACCGGCACCCCTGCGGCGGGGGGACGTGCTGAGGGCAGGGAGCGCCCAGGGTGCTGCGGGCTTCCCGCCGTCGCGGCGAGCGTCCAACGGCCCGCACGCTGTGCGGATCCTCGAGGGCCCGCGGAAGGATTGGTTCACTGCGGAATCGTGGCAGCGGCTCATTGCAGGGATTTGGTCCGTCACTGCCGAAAGCAATCGCGTGGGCCTGCGGCTCGACGGGGTGCCTCTGGAGTGCAGCCGGACCGGGGAGCTGCCCACCGAAGGGATGGTTGCTGGCGCCATTCAGGTGCCGCCGTCGGGCCTGCCGGTGGTGTTCCTTGCGGATCATCCGGTGACGGGCGGGTACCCGGTGATCGGGGTGGTGCATTCGGCGGATCTGTCGGTCCTCGCGCAGGCGGCGCCTGGACAGCGGGTGCGTTTCCTTGACGGCGGGCGCTGACCTAAGGAACTTTCGGGCACCTCTGGTGGCCTCAGGCGCCGGGAAGTCGTCGGATGTGCACGAATCTTCCCAGCGATCACCCGAAGATTGCGTGCGCGACGGCGAAAATCACCAGTCCGGCCAGTGAACCGACAACGGTGCCGTTGATCCGGATGAACTGAAGGTCCTTGCCGACCTGCAGCTCGATCTTGCGTGAGGTTTCCTCGGCGTCCCACCGCTCGACTGTCTCGGCGATAATGCCGGCAATGTCGCTGCGGTACGTCCGCACCAGGTACCCGGCGCCGTCGGAAATCCAGCGGTTGATTTTACCGGCAAGCTCCTCGTCGCTGGTCAGTCGGCGACCGAAATCGCGGACGGCGGCCTTGAAGTTGCGGGTCAGTTCGCTCTCGGGATCATTGACCGCCTCCAGCAGTGCGGTCTTGACGGTGTCCCAGGTGCGTACGGCGACGTCGTGGACGCGGGGATCGTCAAGGATGCTGGTCTTGATCTCCTCGGCCTTGGCGATGACCACCGGATCGTGCTGCAGGTCCTGGGCGAGGTCCTTGAGGTACTTGTCGATGGACTTGCGCACTTCGTGGTCCGGCTCCGCCTGCACCGCGCGCACAAACTTGGCGAGTTCCACGTAGACCTTGTCTCCGACCATCCCGTCCACGAACTGGGGTACCCAGGTGGGCGAACGCTGCGAGACCAGGCGGGAGACGACGTCGTAATTTGCATCCACCCACTCGGCGGCCCGGTCCACCAGCAGGTCCACGAGGCGGTGGTGATGCCCTTCCTCGAAAATCCGTGCCGCCATGCGGCCGACGGGCGGCCCCCACGGAGGGTCCACGAGGTGTTTGCGCACCATGGATTCGATGACGGACTGGACAGCGGCGTCGTCGAGCACGGTGAAGGCGCCGCGGATCAGCGCCGCTCCCTCAACGGCCACGCGGTCCGCACCTTCCGGCTTCGCGAGCCAGGCGCCCGCGCGCTGCGCCAGGCCGAGGGAGGTCAGTTTCTGCTGCACCACAGCCTCGGAAAGGAAGTTCTCCTCCACAAACTGGCCCAGCGAGGTGCCGATCTGATCCTTCTTGCGCGGGATGATCGCGGTGTGCGGGATCTTGATACCCATCGGATGCTTGAACAGGGCCGTGACGGCGAACCAGTCCGCCAGGGCGCCCACCATGCCGCCCTCCGCTGCGGCCCGAACATACTGCAGCCACGGGTACTGGTCCTGCAGCGCGAAGGCGACCAGGAAAATAACCGCCATCGCCGCCAGAAGAGAAGTGGCGACGGTTTTCATGCGCCGCAATCCGGCCGCGCGCTCCGTATCCGTCAACGCAATTGCCACGTGTTCCTCCACATTGATGATGGATTCCCCATCTAACCAGCCGTTGCCGGGACAGTCACGTTGCTAGCGTAGGCACTGAGGCGAGGAGATTACGCATGAAGCACCTGGTTTTTGCGCATCGCGGAGCGAGCCACCGGTACGCCGAGCACACGCGCGCGGCGTTTCAACAGGCACTCGCGGAGGGCGCCGACGGCATCGAGTGCGATGTGCATCTGACCGAGGACCTGGAACTGGTTTGCATCCACGACACCACGCTGGACCGCACCTCCAGCGGAACCGGCGACGTTGCCGACCACACCCTGCAGCAGCTGCGCGAACTGGACTTCGCCTCCTGGAAGGGCGCCAACATACCGCCCGAATTCGGCGGCATTGCCGACCAATTGCTCACCCTCGAGGAGCTGCTGGACCTGATGCGTGCAGAAGACCGCGAGCTGGAACTCGCTATTGAGCTGAAGCACCCGAGCCCGTTCGGCCTGAAGCTGGAGGAACGCCTCATCGCGTTCCTCATGAGTGAGGGCTATGACCCGGAGACATCCCGCCTGGCCAATCTGCACATCTCGTTCATGAGCTTCAACCCCGATTCGGTGCGTCATCTCCTGGAACGCGTGCCGGCCGACGTCGTCTGCCAGTTGGTTGCGGACGTCCGCCCCGAGGACGTCCGCAACACGCTGGGCCCGCTCACAGCGGCTGCGGTGATGAACCTGCTGCGGCGGGCGCTGCACGAGGGTGAGCACATCATCGAGAACGGCGCGGTTGGCCTCGCCGGCCCCAGTATTGACTACGTTCGCGCCCACCCCGAGCGGGTGAAGCGCTGGCTCGAAGAGGGGCTCCGGCTGCGTGTGTGGACAGTTGATAACGACGACGACGTCGACCACCTCCACGATCTGGGCGCCCAGGAAATCACCACCAACCGGCCTGCAGACGTCCTTCGACGGTTGGAAGGGAAGCAGACTTCCGATCGGGTGTGATTGAGTTAATGCATGGCGATGCCGATTGAGGATTATGCACTGATTTCAGACCTCCACACGGGAGCCCTGGTGTCCCGCGGAGGGAGCGTTGACTGGCTCTGCTATCCGCGGTTCGATTCCCCGTCCGTGTTCGCGGCGTTGTTGGGGAACGAAAACCACGGGCGCTGGGTCGTAGCTCCCGCGCACGGGGCCGGAGTCGCTGACCTTGTGGAGTGGAAGTACATCGAGTCCACGTTCGTGCTGCAGTCGCGGTGGCGTACGGAAGCAGGCGAGGTCCTCGTCACGGATTTCATGCCGATCCACGACCGCCGGGCTTCTTTGGCGCGCCGGATCGAGGGCATCAGCGGCTCAGTGCCGATGCGCCAGGAACTTGTGGTCCGCTTCGGCTACGGGGAAGTGCTGCCGTGGGTGCGTCGGACGCATGAACACGGCGGTGCGGGCATCCTGGCGATGGCGGGACCCGACGCGCTGCTGCTCCGTGGCGACCACCTGCCGAAGGCAGCGGACCGCAAGCACGTCGGCGAATTCACCGTCGAGCCCGGCGAGAAGTTCGACCTTGAGCTGGTCTGGTACCCCTCGCACCGGCCGCAGCCCGAGCCGCTCGACTTCGATACGACCCTGAAGGACACCATCGACTACTGGCAGGACTGGGCATCGAGCTGCGAGAAACAGGGCGAGTACGACGAGATCGTCAAGCGGTCCCTCCTGGTGCTGCGAGCCCTGACGCATGAGGACACCGGCGGCATTGTCGCAGCCCCAACCACCTCCCTGCCCGAAGCCTTCGGCGGCGAACGCAACTGGGACTACCGCTTCTGCTGGCTGCGGGATGCAGCGCTCACTCTTGAGGCGATGATGACCCATGGTTATGAGGATGAGGCGCTGAATTGGCGAAACTGGCTGCTGCGCGCCGTCGCCGGGGATCCTGAAGACCTCCAGATCATGTACAGCGTTGCCGGTGAGCGCGATCTCCCGGAGAAGGTGCTCGGTCACCTGCCCGGTTACGCAGACTCGGCCCCGGTCCGCATCGGAAACGGGGCCGTCAGTCAGTACCAGGCCGACGTCGTCGGCGAAGTTATGGTCGCGCTGGAGAAACTGCGCGAGCGCGGTGTGGAGGAGGGCAAGTTCTCCTGGCCGCTGCAGCACGCCCTGCTGAGTTTCATGGAGAAGCACCTGGCGCGCAAGGACCACGGGATCTGGGAGATGCGCGGCGAACCGGCGTACTTCACGCACTCGCGCGTGATGATGTGGGCGGCCTTTGACCGGGGTGCCCGCGCTGTGCGCGAGTACGGGCTGAAGGGTGAGGTGGACCGCTGGGAGAAGCTCCGTGACGAACTGCGCGACGAGATCCTGGAGAAGGGTTTCAACCGCGAGATCAATTCCTTCACGCAGCACTACGGCGGTACGCCGGTGGATGCCTCATTGCTGCAACTGCCGCAGGTAGGTTTCGTGGCGTACAACGATCCCCTGATGCTCGGCACCGTTGCCCGCCTGGAGCAGGAACTGCTCGACGAGCACGGGCTGCTGCTGCGTTACCGGACGGAGTCGGGTCTCGACGGTCTCGCGCCGGGGGAGCACCCGTTCCTCGCGTGCTCCTTCTGGCTGGTTGAGCAGTACGCACACACCGGCCGTCTCGAAGAAGCTCGAAAGCTCATGGACCAGCTTGTGGGCTACGCCAATGGGCTCGGGTTGCTCTCGGAAGAGTACGACGCCGGCGAAGCACGGATGGCGGGTAACTTCCCGCAGGCGTTCTCACATCTCGCGCTGGTAAGGGCAGCGGACGCGATCCACGCCGCGAGCTAGTTGTACTGCATCGACTCTCCAATAGGTGACCGTTAGAGCGTCCAAACGGTCACCTATTGAAGAGTGGATGGATATGGTTACGGCTTCAGGACCACTTTGATGCAGCCGTCCTGCTTCTTCTGGAACGTCTTGTAGGCCTCGGGCGCCTCGTCCAGCGGCACCTCGTGGGTCTTGAGGTCCATGACGCCGAGCGGATCGGACGGATCCTCCACGATCGGAAGCAACTCATCAGTCCAGCGCCGGACGTTGCACTGGCCCATCCGGGTCTGGATCTGCTTGTCGAACATGTTCAGCAGCGGCATGGGGCTCGCCGTGCCGCCGTACACACCGCTGAGCGATACGGTGCCGCCTCGACGAACCGCGTCGATGCACGCATGCAGCACCGTCAGCCGGTCCACGCCTGCGGTCTCGATGGCCTTCTTCGCGATTGCGTCCGGCAGGAGCCCGACGGCGTTCTGTGCGAACGCGCCCAGCGGTGAGTTGTGCGCTTCCATCCCGACGGCGTCGACGACGGCGTCCGGCCCGCGGCCATCGGTCATCTCCCGGAGTACGTCCCCAACGTCCTTGGTGAAGTCCACGGTTTCGATCCCGTGCCGCTCGGCCATCGCGCGACGCTCCGGCACGGGTTCGACGGCGATCACCCTGTGCCCCAGGTACTTCCCGACCCTGCTTGAGAACTGCCCAACCGGGCCGAGCCCAAACACAGCCAGCGTGCCGCCGTCGGGCACTGCTGCGTACTGCACCGCCTGCCAGGCGGTGGGAAGGATGTCGGAGAGGTAGAGGTAGCGCTCATCGGGGAGCTCGTTGCCGACCTTCACCGGGCCGTAGTCGGCGTGCGGGACGCGGAGGTACTCGGCCTGACCGCCGGGGACAGAGCCGTAGAGCTCGGAGTAGCCGAAGATGCTGGCGCCCGTTCCCTGCTGGTGGACCTGCGTGGTTTCGCACTGGGACTGGAGGCCGTTGTTGCACATCCAGCAGTGACCGCAGGAAATGTTGAAGGGGATGACTACACGGTCACCGGGTTGTAGGTTGGTCACGCTGCTTCCGACCGACTCGACGATGCCCATGGGTTCGTGCCCAAGGACGTCGCCCTTGTTCATGAACGGGCCGAGGACCTCGTAGAGGTGGAGGTCGGAGCCGCAGATTGCCGTGGACGTTATGCGGACAATGGCGTCGGTGAGTTCCTGGATGCGCGGATCCGGAACGTCCTCGACGCTGACTGACCGCTTGCCCTGCCAGGTGAGTGCCTTCATGGTGTGCTCCTCCTGTATCGAGTTGGTTGCTAAGCATGCTGACTATATTCAGTATTGCCGTGATCGCGGTTGAAGTGAAGTGCCCTCGATTCTCGGCATACGCTTGGCCGGTGGAGTTTTCGAAGTCCCCGGCGGTCCGGGTTGGGTTGTCCATCGCGGTTGCCACGGGTCTCTACGGCGTGTCGTTCGGCGCGCTCTCGGTTGCCTCCGGACTGGATATCTGGCAAACCGTGGCGCTGAGCCTGCTGCTGTTCAGCGGTGGATCGCAGTTCGCGTTTATCGGCGTCGTCGGCGGTGGCGGGAGCGGCGTTGCCGCGATGTCAGCCTCCGGGCTCCTCGGGATCCGGAATGCGGTTTACGGAATGCAGATGAACGCGATGGTCCGGCCGCGCGGGTGGAAGCGCTTCGCGGCGGCGCAGGTCACGATCGATGAATCCACGGCGACGGCAACCGGCCAGAGCGAACCGCTCGAGCAACGCAGGGGTTTCTGGGTGGCCGGGCTCGGCATCTACGTGCTGTGGAATCTGTTCACCCTGGTGGGTGCGCTCGTGGGCAACGCCATCGGCGACCCGGCGCAGTGGGGGCTCGACGGCGCCGCGGTTGCCGCTTTCCTCGGCCTTCTGTGGCCGCGGCTGAAGTCGCGTGAGCCGGCGGCCATCGCCGTCGTTTGCGCAGTGGTGACGCTGCTGGCGGTGCCGTTTGTGCCCGCCGGGGTGCCGATCCTGGTAGCCGCCGCGGTGGCCGGCGTCGTCGGGTGGTTCAGTCACGGCCCGGCCCGCGAAGGCCTGGAGCCCGACGTCGATCCCTACTCATCGGAGGGCAAGTAAGTGAACCTGTGGCTGTGGATCCTGATCGCGTGCGTGGTCGCCTATGTGACGAAGCTCGCGGGCTACCTGGTACCCGTGAAGGTGATGGAGAATCCGCGGATGACGCGCGTGGCCGGCACGCTGACCATCGGGTTGCTGGCTTCGCTGACCGCTGTGAACACCTTCTCGACCGGGCAGGTGTTGGTGGTCGATGCGCGCTTGGCCGCACTGGTTGCCGCCGGAGTGGCGCTGTGGCTGCGGGCGCCGTTCCTCGTTGTCGTCCTGACAGGGGCCGCGGCGGCCGCTGTGGCGAGACTGCTTGGAGCACCTTGAAGCTAATGAGAATGATTCCCGTTTAATGCTAACGTGGCGGCATGACAATCTCTTCCCGTGCCCGGGGTGCCTCTGCCCTCATCGTTTCCAGCCTCCTGCTCACTGCCTGCGGTTCCGGCGCCGCCACCGAACCGGATCCCACGTCCACTCCCGCTTCCTCCGGCACGAAAGAAGCCACCGAAGCGACGCCGCGCCTTGTCCTGACGTACGACGGCGGCATCCTGGTTCTCGACGCCGGCTCACTTGAGCAGGTAGGTAGCGCGGAGCTCGACGGCTTCAACCGGCTCAATCCTGCCGGTGACGGAAGGCACGTCCTGGTTTCAACCGGCGATGCCTTCGAGGTCTTCGACGCGGGAACCTGGTCAGAGGGACACGGGGACCATGACCACTACTACGTTGCCGAACCGGCGCTCACGGACCTCGCGTTCGAGTCTGAGAAGCCCGGCCACGTGGTCCGCCACGACGGCCAGACGATTCTCTTCCACGACGGGTCCGGGCTGGTGGAGATCTTCGATCCAGGCGACCTCGCCGAGGGCCTGCCTGAAACAGAGAACTGGACCGCCCCGGAGGCCCATCATGGCGTGGCTGTGGAACTCTCCGACGGCACCCTCGTCACTTCAACCGGGAATCCCGACGGCGCCAACGGGATCGCCGTGCTCAACGAAGCGCGGGAAGTTGTCGCGACGGAAGAGTGCACCGGCATCCATGGTGAAGCTGTCGCGGCGGAGGAGGCCGTCGTCGTCGGCTGCCAGACCGGTGTCCTGATCTACGACGGCGGGGAAATCACCAAGGTGGACAGCCCCGATTCGTACGGGCGGATCGGCAACCAGGCCGGTTCAGAGGAGTCGCCGGTGGTGCTCGGCGACTACAAGAAGGACAAGGACGCCGAACTTGAGCGCCCCGAAATCATCGCCCTGGTCAATACCGACACCAAGTCCCTGCAGCTGGTTGACCTCGGCACAAGTTACTCGTTCCGGTCCCTGGCCCGCGGCCCCCATGGCGAGGCGGTCGTGCTTGGTACCGACGGCGCCCTGCATGTCCTCGACCCGCTGACCGGGGAGGAAACCGCCGTCGTGCCCGTGGTTGAACAGTGGGAGGAGCCGCTGGAGTGGCAGGAGCCGCTGGAGTGGCAGGAGCCGCGGCCTACCGTCTTCGTGCAGGGGCACACCGCCTACGTGACCGAGCCCGCGTCGAAGCAGATCCACGCCGTTGATCTGGAGAGCGGCGAGGTTCTCAGGAGCGCCGACCTTCCCGAGGTGCCGAACGAGCTGACGGGCGTCACCGGGTAATCACTTCCCATCCACTCCCCAATAGGTGACTCTTTGGCGGCTGAAACGGTCACCTATTGGGGAGTCGATGCAGGTGCAGTCAGAGGCCGACGACGGCGGCAGTCGCCTCCGCGATTGCCGCTTCTTCGTCGGTGGGCACCACCAGGACGGGGAATGCGGAATCCTCACTGCTGATCTCACGGGGTGAACCGCTTTTCTTCTGGTTCTCGGCGTCGTCGATGAACACGCCGAGGGCACCCAGTCGCTTCACGACGCGCTCGCGGAACCGCCAGGAGTTCTCGCCGATGCCGGCGGTGAAGACGAGTCCCTGCGCCCCGCCGACCGCAACGTGATACCCGCCGATGTACTTCGCGAGGCGGTAGGAGGCGATCTCCAGTGCGGTCTCTCCGGTAGCATCGCCGGCTTCCTCGACCGAGCGCATATCGTTGTGGCCGGTGAGCCCCAACAGACCGGACTCACGGTTGAGCAGCTGGTCGAGTTCCTGTTCCGAGTAGCCCTCGCGGAGCAGGAACAGAAGGATCGACGGGTCAATGTCGCCGGAACGCGTACCCATCACGAGTCCTTCGAGCGGCGTGAAACCCATCGACGTGTCGATGCTACGGCCGTTCTGGACTGCCGTTACCGAGGCTCCGTTTCCCAGGTGTGCAATGACTCCGGTGAACTGTGCCGCCTCCATGCCGAGCAGCGCGGCTGTGCGTTGAGTCACGTACTCGAAGGACGTGCCGTGGAACCCGTACCGGCGGATGCCGTACTTTTTGTACAGGTCATCCGGTATCGCGTAGCGCCAGGCGTGCTGCGGCAACGACCGGTGAAACGCGGTATCGAAGACCGCAACCTGCGGCATTTCCGGCCACTTCTCAGCGATTGCACGGATGCCCTGCACGTTCGCGGGATTGTGGAGTGGCGCAAGGGGATTGAGGCGTTCTATGGCCCGGATGATTTCGTTGTTGATCAGCACCGGTTCGCTGAACCGCTCGCCGCCATGCACCACCCGATGGCCAACGGCGTCGATGGTCTTGCCGTCGAGAGCCCAATCGACGCTCTTGGCTGCCCGCTCAAACGCTTCCTGGTGGTCCGCCGGCCCGCCGTGAGAGGTGTCACCGATACGCTCGACGATGCCCTCGGCAAGGCGCTTGCCGGACGACGTATCCCGCAACTGGTACTTCAGCGAGGATGAGCCGGAGTTGATGACGAGGACGATCATGATGTCTCCTGCGTTGTAGGTTGCTGTGCCTGGACGGCGGTGATGGCCACGGTATTGACGATGTCCTCGACGGTGCAGCCGCGCGACAGGTCATTGACTGGCTTGCGGAGCCCTTGCAGCACCGGGCCGACGGCGACCGCACCTGCCGACTGCTGGACCGCCTTGTACGTGTTATTACCAGTATTCAGATCCGGGAATATAAAGACCGTTGCCTGACCGGCGACGGACGAACCGGGAAGCTTCGATGCCGCGATCGAGGCGTCGACGGCGGCGTCGTACTGAATGGGTCCCTCCACCGGCAGGTTCGGGCGCTGGGACCGGACGAGTTCCGTAGCCCGCCGCACCTCGTCAACCGCCCCACCATAGCCGGACTCACCCGTCGAGTAGGACAGCATGGCAACCCTGGGTTCAACGCCGAACTGAGCAGCCGTTTCGGCCGAAGCAATCGCGATGTCAGCGAGCTGTTCATCGGTAGGATCCGGATTGACGGCACAGTTCCCGTACACCAGCACCCGGTCGCGCAGCAGCATGAGGAAGACGGAAGACACAATCTTCACGCCCTCCTTTGTCTTCACGAACTCAAGTGCCGGACGGATGGTGTTCGCCGTGGTGTGCGCCGCGCCTGAAACCATGCCGTCGACGTATCCCAGCTGCACCATCATGGTGCCGAAGTATGCTCCTTCGAGCATGCGTTCGCGGGCGTCGTCGAGGGACACCTTCTTGTGTGCCCGGAGCCGCGCATATTCAGCAGCGAACTCTTCACGCAGGTCCGAGGTAGCCGGGTCCACGAGGGTCAACCCGGTCAGGTCGATTCCCTGCCCAGCAGCCAGTTCCCGCACCTGCGACTCGGGCCCCAAGATGGTCAGGTCGCACACATCCCGGCGGCGAAGAATCTCTGCCGCCCTCAGGATCCGCACATCCAGACCCTCTGGTAGCACGATGTGTTTGCGATCGGCACGCGCCCTCTCGATGAGCTCATGCAGGAACCGCAGCGGCGTCATCTTCACCGGACGCGGCAGCTCGAGCCGTTCCAGAAGCTCGGAGGCGTCCACCTGTCGGGACCACACGCCGAGTGCTGCGGCGGCCTTCCGCCGAAGACCCGTCGCGATCTCTCCGCGCACTTCGCTGACGTGCTTGGCTGCGGTGTAGGTGTCGTCGTCGACCGCGAAGACCGGGAAGGTCGCATGGGCCAACAGCGCGAGGATATTTGGGTCAGGGGTCAGTCCTCCGGTGAGGATCATGCCGGACGGCACGGGGAACTCCGGCGAGAACGACGACGCCACGGTCGCCACCAGTACGTCCGCCCGGTCGCCGGGAACGATAACCAGCGCGCCGTCGGTCAAGAGCTCAAGGAAATGACCGACGTTCATCGCGGCAACACGGACCGAACTTACGTCCCGCTCAAGCGTGGCACCGCCTGCAATATGCCTGGCGTCCAGAGCGCCGGCAACCTCCGCAATAGTCGGCTGCGAGATCTCGCTGAGCTCGGGAATGACGTAGACCGGTCTGCCAGACCGCCCCGGCCGCACCTGGTCGCGGATGGCGGCAACGGCGTCGTCGTCGGCCCGGTTCACCATCATCGCAAGCAGCGAGACCTCAGCGGCGTCGAGCTCCCGGCGTGCGACGTCGACGGCGTCAGCCGCCTCCGCGGCAGTCATGTCCTTCGCGCTGACGACAGCGAGCACAAGCGCACCGAGATTGTTGGCGAGGCGCGCGTTGAGGTCGAATTCGACGGCGGCGTCCTGGCCGGTGAGGTCCGTTCCCTCGAAGATGATCACGTCGCAGGACTGCGCCATCTCGCTGTAGGCGGCTACGCACCGAGCGTCGATCTCCTCGCGCTCACCGGCCACGAGGAGTGCCCTGGCCTCGGCGCGGGTCATCCCGCTGCGGGCGGTGTTTTCATCGAGGCCGAAGGTGCGGCGCATGAGAAGGACCATGGGGTCCTCGTCAGAGTCTTCCGCCTCCGAGATCGGACGGAAGAAGCCGATCCGGTCCGCATGACTGGAAAGCATGCTCGCCAGCCCGAGGGAAATGAGTGACTTGCCGGACCCGGGGGCCATGGCGCTGACGTAGATTCCTCGGGTGGTCATGGGCCAATCGAAGCACAGTCACCGGTGCGTAGTCACTGTTAGTTAGTCCACACCGGCCTTTGGACGGCGCGCTGAGGGTGAGCGCCATGATGCGACGATCAAGGCGTTGGGCGACGGATGAAGTTCAGAGATATTGGTTCACAGAGGGTTCGGATGTCGCTGCAGCAGGAGCGCGGGCCAACCGGGTCAGCACCTCTCGGTGCCATTTTGACCGAATGCTCGTCGAAATCGACCTATGCAGGCCGTTGGCTGGACCGACGTAAGGGCCGTTATCGGCACTCCGCATCAGGGGACCTAACAAGTGCATGGAAGAACCATCTCGTTTGGATTTACTCCTGCACCCTGGCGGGCCGATCATGAGCACCTAACGGTGTCGTCTAGTTAGGAAGAGCGTGTCGACAGTGACGTCTAGCGAGGTTACGATAAGAAGGAAAACGAAAAAAACGAAAACTAAGAAACAGGAACCAGAGAGTCTGTTGCTATGAGCACGAGTCCCGCCGTTAAGGAAACCTTCTTCGCCCCTGAAGCACCAGGGACCGGGAAAATCTATGACTTCATCGAAGCTCATACCGAGCGAACTGGTGCGGCGCCGCGATCGCAGTTCTTCCTCTCGGGCTCCGCGCCCGGTGATCAAGTAGAGATACCTTCTGAGATTTACGACGTGCTGGTCAAGGCTGTCGAGGCTATGCGCAAAGGGCTAGCTGTCACCCTTACACCGAGTTCAATGACGCTCACCACTCAGCAGGCTGCGGAACTCCTTGGGATAACGCGTCCCACGTTTGTGAAGCTTCTTGATGCTGGCGAGATCCCGTTCGAAAAGCCCGCCACGCACAGGCGGGTGAGGCTTGAGGACGTCCTCTCTTTTAAGGAGAGGCGCAAAGCAGAGCAGTACGCGGTGCTAGCTTCGCTGGGCGAGGTCGACGATGAAGATCCAGTGGTCTCCGTCGAAGAGCTGAAGAAAGCCCGGGCGGAAGCAGGGCGAAGGCGCAGGGCGCGACAGAAGTGAAACTATAAGGAGCATGTTCACTGCCCTCCTCGATAGCTGCGTCCTCTGGCCGAGCACGCAACGAGATTTCTTGCTCTCGCTCGCGTTTGAAGGCGCATATCGCTTTATCTTCAGCGAGGCCATTATCGAGGAGGTTGAGGTGAATGAGGAGCGAAAGCGCATCAAGCGAGGTGACTCCGAAGAGGATGCGGTGAGGAAGGCGCTTCACCTCAGCGATCAGCTTCGGCGCAACTTTCCAGATGCGATCGTTCAGAACTGGGAGGGGTTGGATGGGTCCTACGGGCTGCCCGACCCCGACGATGAACATGTGTTGGCTGCCGCAGTAGTAGGCGGAGCTGGAAGTATCGTCACCGAAAACTTCCGTCACTTTCCGGAAGATAAGATACCCAGCGGCATTCAAATCGTCAGCGCGAAAGACTTCGCCTACGAGACGGTCTCGCTGCGTCCAGACCTAGGCTTGCTGGCAGTCCAAGGCATGGCCACCAGGACCGGCCACCACTACGAAAAGCAATCGTCTACCGACATTCTGGAAACGCTCGAGAGACTCTACGGCCTGGATGCTGCAACTGCGCTCATCCGAGAACTCATTTGATCATCCAACTGGCGGCGCACACTCCGGGCACCCAGGTTATTGCCCCTGCGGCGCCCAGGGCGTATGAGTGTTTCGAATTGTGTGTTGCTGGGCGATGCTGAACGAGGGGAGGGCGTTGATGGCACCGGTTGCGCGCATTATCAAGACACTGACGAGTGACCGCACGTGGAGTTTTTTGTATGTGGTACCGGTGGTCGTGGCCGGCGTCCTACTGATTGCTGTGCTGAGTAGCCCTGATAGTGACTCGCAGTCGTTGGCTGCCATTGCACTTGGCTGCGCTGTTGCATCACTTATGACGTGCTGGCTCTGGGCCGCTCGTCTCTCGCGTATCGCGCCCAGCGATGAGTTGTATGTGAAGGGCACAACATCAGCTCGCATGATGCTCGCCTTCTGGGGGCTACTCGCACTCAGTTCCGTACTCGGACAGGTCTTTGGGTTTGACCCCACTTGCGTGATGCCGCTCCTCGAAGGCCCACTGACTGGATTCATAGGCATCGGTTCTGTCCTCCTAACCATCGGTCCCGCGTACAAGGAATACAAAGAAGCTTGCGCCGCTAGTACCGCCGAAAAAGCCGAGTCAGGTACCCAGATACCGGGCAAAGCTGGTAGCTCGTGCTGTCCATCACGGTTATATCTCCCAGTGTTAGTAGGAACCGCAGGTCTCCTACTTCTTCGATTTGCAGGCCACCGCAACAGATAGCATCAGCCAGTCTCCTAGAAAGGGTTGAGCCGAGGCTCGGTTATTCCGTGCACGGAAGCTCCGGTCATGGGTGGGGTCCTGGGCTGGGTTGGTGCCTGTGGAATCAGTCCAACAGGGCCTATTCCGGGATGTACTGCTTCCGGGAAGGAGACATCTTTCCTTCTTCGTTCCGAAAGTAGAACGCGACCTTACTTCCGATATGACTGACACACTCTTCTTTGGGTACTAAAAACCCTCAAGTTCCTCGTCGACACGAAGCGGTAAGCGAGTGACACGGAGCGTTCTCAGGAAACGGTCTCTGACGACTGAATGGCTTGCCGCTACCCACTGATCAGGGCGAGGCTGACCAAGTATCACCATGACAGGTTGAGGGCAACGCGCCGGGGGATGCCGGGCTATCGTGCGGAGGGTCTGGCGATCACGTGCACTGGGATTCGGGGTTGCGCCGGGGTGGGTGTGCCAATCGCCCAGGTACGACAACCGTCGGCCGGATTCGGCATAGAGCTGGGCTATCTGCGCCGCTTGCCATTCAGCATCCGGATCGAAGGAGGCTTTGTCATGACGAGCAGCCGGGCCGGGGCCGACCATGTTTGTGACACAGATATGCCTAGGGGAACGCCACCCAAGGAGCACTCCGCCTGTCTCCATCGGCGCCAACTCCGCTGCCTCGTGCAGGAGTCTTGCAAGGATGCCATTTCCCAGCCAGAGCGTGCTCAATCGTGCTCGCACTGTGGATGCTTAGTCAGGGATATGACGTCCCAGTGAGGCAGATCGGCTCCGCTGGGGTGCGCCAAGGACAGAATCGCTGCGTCATGCGTGGGTTTGCCGGACAGTACCGCCGTAGCAGTGCGGACGGCATGGACCGACACCTCGTTGAGATCGTATCCAGGGCCGAGGAATGTGGGTTCCGCGCAACCAATCGGTTGGGTCAGGGGTGCGGGACTGGCCGGAGGCAGAAGACCAGTGTTTTCCTCGGATCGCGCCCATTCAAAGCATGAAAAGCACCACGGCGCGGTAGCCGGCACCCGAATAACTGCTCCTCCACGTGCTCCGTTCGTTGCCCAGGCGCCGACCCACGGCTTTCCTGCCTGTCTGGCAAGGAAAGCGGATAAACGTTGAACTCCAACTTCCGCCGTCGCGTCGATGATCAGGTCAGCCTGGTCATACTCCTGCGACACAATCGTGCGTTGCTCTGCACCTGCTGTTGTGCTGCCCATCGAGAAAGTGAGAGGACGGACCTCGAGGTATGGGTTGGCCTGAGTTGCAAGAGCAGCAGTAGCGCTGCTTTTGGCCGTGCCGATGAAGGACAGATTGTTCGCGTGGCGGACGAGGTTCCCTGGTTCAAGCACATCAGGGTCGATGATCGTCAGCTTCTGAATTCCTGCACGGGACAGCTGATCGGCGATGACGCTGCCCACCGCACCCGCGCCGATTAACAGCACACGCTTCGACTCCAAGGAGGATGCTGGGTCCAACCGTGCTCGCATGTCAGCGAGACCGACCCGTCCTGCTCGAATCAGATGGTAGGTCGAAGGCCCACGCCAAGGTACGCGCCGTTTCGGGTTGCCGGACTTGGATGCTTTCCTGTCGGGCTGTACCCACTTCCCAAACTGATGGATCAGGAATACCCACCCTGTCCCTGTGGTGGTTTGAGAGTGTTCTTCCGGGAAGGAGATCAACCGCAGCTCAAAGTCGGTTTCGTTGCAGGTCAACGAAGGTGGGGGAGGCCCGGTGACGGCTCCGACTGCCTCCCACATGTCGGCTGCGCTTGATGCCTTGACCGCCGCGGGCAGGTGCACCCACTGGGCCTTCCATTCCGGGCTGTTCGCGTAGTGCCGAGAAATAGCGCCCGGTATTTCCAGCAGTGTTTGTTTGTCCGGGGCTGCGATGGAGTCAACGACGAAAAGGCTGCTCATGTCCGGGCGCAGAGGCATGGGCCCGGTAATCCGCAGCGTGGCAACCCCACTCGGTGTCACTGTAGGGGGTTGCCAGGCACTGTCGATCAGCACCATCGCATTTTCCATGTAGGTGTAGTAGTCCGAGAACGGCTCACCCTGATCTTCCTCGTCACCGCCGCGTTCCTCGGCAACGCCCAGTGCAAGCGCCTTGTGCAGTTGCTCCCGGATCAACCACGCGAGATCGTTCCAAGTGTCCCAGGCAGCGGATGAGCGACCGATCAGGCACAGATTTTTCCCGAATGGGTGCTGGTGGTGCGCCATATCAAGATCAGGGGCTGTCACCTCCGGGCGCAGGAACGGGTAAAACTCAGGAAACGTAACGACCAGCTGGACATCACCCTGACCCGTGAAGGCGTCGGGTACAGCGACAGTCCATTTGATAATTCCGTCCGACTTCGCGGCGGAATCTTCGGAAACAGTGACACCGAGAGGCTGCAGCGCGGAACGTTCATGCTCCAGCCTCCCGGGGTGCTGCTCCCACCATGGCAGGAAATCGATCACCGAAACTAACCCACGGGCCTATTTCCAGGCGGATTCGGTGGGTTCGGTGGGCCCGGTGGGACATCCGGCTTTTCCGGCTTATCGGGATGTTCCGGATGCGGCGGGTGAACCGGATGATCTGGCTTGTTCGGATTCTTTGGCTTGTCTTCGGGCTTGGCCATACGGACACGTCCTTTCTCTCTCGTCGGGAGACCTCCTCCCAAGAAGAGAGTGCCACGTCGTACCGACAATCCGGCCGCACGCCACCTGCGAGAACGCTTGGAGGTTTCTCGCCCTTTCAGCAGAGAGCCGACGTCAGGAGGAATATGGCAGTGTCACAAACGACCCCTTGCCACTGCCTGAGCGGTCGCCCTGGAAGGGGTCGGGCCCAGGGTGTCGAACCCGAGCGCGAATCTCAGGTGCTCGTTTGTGCTCTGCTATTGGGTTCTGACCCTAGGTAGAAACCCAGCGAGGCCGCACCTGATGCCGGCCGGAGTGTCACCAGTGCGAGGCGAACAGTGTTTACTTTCACACGGGGACGTAAGTATGTCGAACTGGCCGTTCCTCATATGGTCGGGTGTACAGGATGAAAGATGGAGACCACGTGTGGAGACGCAGAGCAATGCCGGAACCAACACAGCCTGAACATGCATGGAAGGTGCTGTCCACGACGAATGAGTGGATCAGGCACGCTGATGCAAAGACAGGGGTGGCGTTGGCTTTCGTGGGTGTCACTGGGACACTACTCTTCAACGTGGCGAGGACGAACCAAGGGGAGTGGTCTCTGGTGCTCAACATCGTGGTTCTCGCAGGCATCGCAGCCTTAGTCGTAGCAGTCGGATTCGCAGCTGGTGCGTTATTTCCGCGTACTAGGACACGGAAAGAGCGGAAAAAGCTATGGAGGTCGAGGGCGACATCCTCCAATTTGAAGGTCGAAGCGTCGTCTGACCAGGTGAACTTACTGTTCTTTGGTCACGTAGCCACCCATTACAAGGACGACGGACCCACCTATCAGCAAGTACTGTCTCTCCTTACGAAGGATCAAGATCGCTTGACCGAGCAAATTGCTGCCCAAGTTCACGAGAACTCGCACGTCGCAGTGATCAAGTTCAAGCGTGTGAACCGGGCAATCATCCTCGAGTTGATAGCAGTCGGGTGCCTCATCGCGACGGTTGTGTTGTCGATGCTAGGTATGTAGCCCGTGGCACGTCGACGGCGCCTACTCGTACTGCTCGGAGATCCAATCGTTCATGCTCGTAATAATGACGTTTCCGGAGCGGTAGCTGCCCAATTCAGATGTGTAACCAGAGGTTACCCACTTAGCGTTGTCGTCATTGAGGTTTTGAGCGAACACCTCTCCTAACCAAATTGGGTGGTTCCAGCCGCGTCCCGCAGTGTGCGCGAGATGGGCGGCGCGGTTAACGACGTCTCCCATGTAGACCACTTCATTGATGCCGCTTCCTTTATGGCCAGCCTTGATCATCAGCGCCCGGCCGTAGTCTGCTCCGATCCCAAAATTCATCTGCTCGTAGCCCTTCCTCGAAAGCTCGTAGTTCAGCAATTTTTTGAGGGTGTTGGCGAAGCAAGCAATGGTGAAAACCGCATCGATATCTGGTTTCTGAGGAGTGTTGTAGACGGCCCATACGCAGTCACCGACGATGTTTACTTCTCGTACAAGAGGTGATGAGTTGAGTACAGCGACCATTTCTGAGATGAACGAACGGTACAGCTTCGCGAGGACTGGGCGGGAATGCCTATCGGTGAGTCCCGAGGAATCTCTAATGTCCACGAAGATTGCCGAGCAGTAGCTGTAAAATCCGTTGGTGAAGGTGAGTCGGTCCCGGTCGGGCAGTGAGTTCGATTCCTCAAAGGATCCTGACGGCTGATCTAGAATCTCCCGAATCCGGGTGGCGCTTGAGACGTAGTTGTAAGAAGAATAATTTCCGTCCATAACATGACCTTTCCACGGTTGACGAGAATTCGCATCAGTTATGTGACTGGCGACCGTACTGCAGGGCCTCCTATCTCTAGCTTTGGCCGGTGTGTCAACAGATGTGTTGCGCCGAGTACACCCTTTCGCAACACGTCAGACGAACCTGATATCGCGTTGCGTTTGGGTCCCTCTCCAGCCTCTGCAACAGATGTGTGCAGGGCTCTAGACATCGCGCACCAGATCCAGCCAGGCCAGTTGACAGGTGCCGGCAAGATGAGCGCTCGGCGGTTACGGCACTCTAAACGGTCATCGCTTGCTTCGCCCATCGACTGGTTGGTTGGCTCGATCGTCGGTCGCAGTTGAACCCAAATCTCCGAGTGCGAGAATGGCGGCGTGAGCATCAAACTCCCCGCCGGCTTCCAGATCTCCGCAGACACCGACCGCATCGACCGCGAGCAAGTCCACGCCTGGCTCTCCCAGGAGGCGTACTGGGCGCTGGGCAGGCCGCGTGAAACACAGGACGCCGCGATCGATGGTTCCCGCAACTACGGCGTCTATAACGACGACGGCGCGCAGGTCGCCTACGCCCGCGTGGTGACCGACGGCGTGACCTTCGCCTGGCTGTGCGACGTCTTCGTGGATGCCAGCGCGCGGGGCCAGGGTGTCGGCGTCGCGCTAGTCGAGGCAATCTGCGCGGACCTGACGCAACCGACCATGAAGCGCATCATGCTTCGGACCGGAGACGCCCACGAGCTGTACCGGAAATTCGGGTTCGAGCAGATCACCGATCCTGAACGCTGGATGAGTCTCGAACTGCAAACGGGTGACCGCACGGAGCAAACCTGAGAGACTACCTCCATGCTTGTAGCCTTCTCAGTCGCACCGTCAGGCCGTTTCGGCGAAAATGAAGAACACACCGACGGGTCCGTCCACGCTGCCGTCGCGGAAGCCGTGAAGATCGTACGCGCTTCCGGTTTGCCCAATTCAACGAGCTCCATGTTCACCGAGATCGAGGGTGAATGGGATGAGGTGATGGACGTCGTCAAGCGTGCCACCGAGGCCGTCGCCAAGTACGGGAGCCGCGTCTCGCTTGTGCTGAAGGCCGACATCCGTCCCGGACACACCGGCGAGTTGACCGGCAAAGTGGAACGGCTTGAACGCGCCATCGACGAGATGAACGAGTACCAGGGCCACTCGTGAGCCGCTGGGCCGAGGTGGACGGCTACCTCAACGAGACCGTCATCAAGCCCGACGCCGCCCTTCTGGCAGCCGTCGAGAACACCCGCAACGCTGGCATGCCGGCGATCGAGGTCACGTCAGGCCAGGGTAAGTTCCTCATGCTGCTCGCCCGCATCCACCAGGCGAAGCGCGTACTGGAGATCGGCACGCTCGGCGGTTTCAGCACCATCTGGCTCGCCCGAGGCATTCCCGACGACGGCGCGATCGACACGTGCGAATACGAGCCGGCCCACGCCGAGGTTGCCCGGCGCAATTTGGAGGCAGCCGGCGTCGGGCACAAAGTCACCGTGCACGTGGGAGCCGCCCTCGAGACCCTGCCGACGCTCACCGGCCCGTACGACCTGTTCTTCATCGACGCCGATAAGGCGAACAACCCGAACTACCTTGAGTGGGCGGTGAAACTCGCACGTCCGGGATCGGTGATCGTGCTCGATAACGTGGTGCGCGGCGGCGGCGTCCTCGATGAGTACAGCGACGATGACGACATCCGCGGCACCCGCAAAGCGCTCGAACTGCTCGGCAGCCACCCGCGCCTGGAGGCCACCGCCGTACAAACCGTAGGAACCAAGGACTGGGATGGGTTTGCAATCGCCATCGTCAACTAGAACGCAGTTTGTGATCCGCAAGGCAACGGTCGACGACGCCGAAGCTTACGTGCGCACCCACGTCGCCGCCCTCCACGAGACGTACGCCCACATCATGCCGCAGGAGTTTCACGATCACTACGACGCCGAGCTGCCCGTCATGATCCGCAACCGCCGCGCTTCCCTGGCCGACGACGACGGCGTCACCAGCTGGGTGGCATTCGGCGCCTCTGGTGAGCCCGTCGGCATCGCGAAGTCCGGCCCCGGTCGCGATGCCGACCGGCCCGACTTCGAGCTGCACCACATCTATACCCTCGCATCGACGCACGGCTCAGGGCTGGGGCAACGGCTGCTGGACACTGCCATCGGCTCCTCACCTGCGTACTTGTGGATCCTGAACGACAATCCGCGGGCGGAACAGTTCTACCGTCGGAACGGTTTCGAACCAGACGGCACCACCGCCTTGTGCGGGCCGGTCTGGCACTCGAAGCCGATGTTCCGCATGCACCGGCTTCAATAGGGACGATTCGTGCAGGTCCGGTGAGCTGGAGCGCCGTCTTCGTCGCCAGAGCTGCACGAATGTTCCCCACCCGGGGGATAGCATGAACGCCATGGTGACCATCCGACCGCTCCGCATCCACGAGATCGAAGCCGCCCTGCGCATGAAGAACCAGGGCTGGCGGCAGGCCTACCGCGGCAAGCTCAGCGAGGAGATTCTCGCCGGCCTTGACGACAGCATCGAAGCGCAGGCTGAAGCCTGGCGGATGGGCTTCGACGCGACCGGCGTCGTGCCGTTCGTGGCAGTCGACGACGACGGCACAATAGTCGGTATCGCCGGCGGCGGTGCCACCCGGGGCGACAACCCGCCCACCGACGTCGAACTGTTCATGATCTACGTGCTCGAAGAGCACTACGGAACGGGGCTTGGACAGGCGCTCGCCGATGCGGTGATCGGCAACGCCGCCGCGTGCGTGTGGGTGCTGGACGGGAACGAACGCGCTATCGCGTTCTACCGGAAGCTGGGCTTCGAGCCAGACGGCGCGATGGAGCAGCTATCCGAACGGTGGAACGGGTTGAACGAAATCCGGATGGTCCGGCCCGCCATGTCGGCGCCGGGTCATTGATCGAATAATCAGTGGGACGTCAAAGGGAACGAAAGCCCTCGGGGGAGTCGGAAGGCGGTCCGGCACCGGGTATCCACACCATCGATACGGGCACCTGCGAACTGGTGCCCGACCGCTTCAACCCCAACGGCTGGGTGCTGCACGTCAACGGCGTGCCGAGCTCCCATATTGACCTCACCGATCCCGCCCGGCTCGACTTCGAGTACATGCGGTGGATCAGTTCGCTCACAACCTCCCAGTGGCCGGTCACCCAGCGTTTGCGTGTGCTCCACCTGGGCGGGGGCGCATGTTCGCTGGCCCGAAGCTTCGCCACCACCTTTCCCGACGCACGGCAGGTGGTGGTGGAACTCGACGGCAAGCTGGCCACCCTGGTGCGGGAATGGTTCGACTTACCACGCGCCCCGCTCCTGCGTATTCGCGTGGGAGAGGCCCGCGCTGTGACGGAATCGCTCAGCGACAACAGCAGGGACCTGGTCATCCGCGACGTCTTCGCAGGCAGTCGCACGCCGCGGCCGCTCACGACTTTCGAGTTCGTTGAGCACGCCAAGCGGGTGCTGGATGCTGCGGGCGTTTATGTGGTCAACTGCGGTGACTCACCGGATCTCGCGATGGCCCGGCGGGAGGCAGCCACCATAGCCACGGCCTTCACGAACACCGTGATAATCGCAGATCCCGCCATGCTTAAAGGAAGGCGCTACGGCAACGTGATTATTGCCGGCAGCGACGCCCCGCTCGGCGAGGAACCCGGGTTGGCCCGCGAACTGCTCGGCGGCGGAGTGCCCGCACATCTGTGGCACGGAGAGCAGATCACGCGCTTCATCAGTGGTGCGCCGGTGCTGCACGATCAGCCCACCTGAGGTCCGGCCGCGGATCGCGGCCTACGTAGAAGCACTATGTGTCTTCCGGAGATTCGCCTGCGGTGCTCTCTTTGCATGGGCGGATTCTGGGGGTCGTTGCAACACCCGGTGGTTAGCTGGTTATGAGTAGATCACGTAATTGCTCGGCTGGGGTGTTCCAGTTGAGTGTTTTGCGTGGTCTGGCGTTGA
>NZ_JBTNCT010000020.1:0-68266 GCF_054511355.1 Arthrobacter tecti | reverse complement strand
ACTGCAGGACAGAACAATACGCGAGCGCAAAGCCAGCGCCTGTGATGATTTGGCACGACGGGCCCACCGGGTCAGGGTCTGGCGTTCATCATCAGTCAGTGTCAGTTCGGCCTTGGGGCGACCGGTTCGTGGCATACCCCATCCTACAACTTATAGAACTAATTTACGGCGCAGGACACTAGCCCAGCTTCTTGACGTAGTAGTCCGAAGTTTCAGTTGCCGTCCTGGTGATGCCGTCCTCGTCTACGTAGCCATAGGTTGTGGAGGCCGAGTCCCCAGTGGGGACGTACCCGAGCCGCAAATAGAGGTTTCGGGCCCTGTTGTTCTCCACACCTACCCCCAGGTAGACGTCTTCGAAGCCGGCACTTTTCGCCTCTCCTTCGACCCACTCACACAACGCCGATCCTATGCCTGCACTTCTTCGGGAGGGATTGACGAAAAGGTTCTTCAACTCAGGTGGGTGCGTTGCGCCGAAGTCGAGAATCACAGTGCCAACGGGCGCACCCGCTTCCCACGCCGCTGCGAAGAGCACGCGGCCTTCATGCTGATGCTCAAGCATGCGTTGTGCAATGCCTGCGCCCGGCGGTTCGTGCTTGGTGAGAACGGCCAGGTCACCTTCTGCGCACTGACGCACGACGAATGTTGCTTCCCGACGCCCCCTGCCAGGATCTCGGTTCAAGAGTTTCGTCCAGAACTCATGTCGAGACGCTTCTTGGTGGGCCTGTGCAACCGATAGCCGTGGGGGAGTTTGGCCCGGCGCGGGCCCTGGTTCCATGCCCTGATGAAGTCGGGAAGCATTGGTCCACCATGTCATGGACAAACGGGCTCGTGCCTCCGCATGGACCGAAAGACGGGAAGCGTGAGAGCCACGGCACCTGCGGTCAGACTGCCCAGTCCCCACAAAAGAATCACGGGGCGCGCACCCAGCTCCGCCGCGAGTAATCCGATTGCCGGGTTCGCCAGCAGCAGCGGAACACTCTGCGCGGTGATCAGTACAGACTGAACCCGAGCCATGTACTCATGCGGTGTCGCTGAGACAAACACCGGGCCAACGTGGGTGCTGAAGATGCCCGTTCCCAGCCCTGCCAGAGCTAGCCCAACAGCAGCGGCACCGGGATGCGGCAGCAAACTCGCGAGGACGACGCCGAGGCCAGCCAGGCTGATCCCCTTTGCTGCCGTATGTCCCGGCTGCGCAGATCCGCCACGCAACATCACCCAGCCAGCCACGATCGCCAAAGTCACGCCATACGCTCCTCCAAGGAGGCCCGTCTGACTTGCGGTCCAGCCCTCCGTGCGGCCCAGCAGCGGAAGGAGCAAAGGGGTGAGCGGCACGATGAAGGCGGCAAACGCCGTCGTAAGCCCGACGACGGCGACCAGCGTCGGCCGCTGCCAAATAACCCGTAATCCCGCGGCGAGATGCTCCCCCATTCTTGGCCTGCAGCCTGCGTTTGGAGCGGTTGGAAGATGGCGCCGCAACAGCATCAGAACGAAAAGCATCCCGAGGAAGCCAACCGCTCCCGCTGTGAAGGAAATCGCCAGTCCCGCCAGCGACACGAGAAACCCTCCGGCAACCGGACCCACAAAGGCTGCCAGCTGGCCGACAATCTGGCGGCCTCCCATGGCGCGCTGCAAGGCCTCATCCGGGACCAGGAACTTGGGCACGGAGCCAGCGGCGGGTAAGTAGAAGGCATCCGCGATGCCCATTGCCAGCGCAGCAGTAATGAGCAGCCAGGACGGGCTGTGGCCAGCCGCAGCGAAAACGGCGACACCTGCCATCACCAGGAATAACACCGAATCTGACAGCACCATCACCCGCCAGGCGCCCACACGGTCCGCTACAGACCCGCCCAAGAGCAGGAGGAGAACCCTCGGGATGATCACCATCGTCAACACGATGCCGCCAAGGAAAGCGGACCGCCCGACCGCGGTCCACACCAGACCGAAGGACAGGATGGATGTCCCGATACTTGTCCATGCCAACCCGCCCAGCCATACCCAGAAGAGCTTCGGTGGCTTGGCGCTCATTCCACTTCGCGAACAGCGGACGCTGGCCTCACGGGCATCAGCACACTCAAGAGGTCGCTTGTATCGGCCGATCTCACCCGCAACGGGCCATGGTCGCCTGCCATCTCAAGGACTACGTCCGGTCCGACCGCCGACTCCATCACGGGTCGCAGAAGAGTCATGTCGAACCACTGGCGGAGCGGCGGCCCCCAAGTGAGTGCCGCAAGCTGCTCAGAACCTTCACCTGGCCCGACGGATATCCCATTTTCAGCGATCATCAGCGGATAGGTTCCGGATCGCTCCTCAACGACGGATAGCAGTGCGCGCCGCGGTACGACTGCCCGAGCCACTGCAGCGGGAAGCCCATGAACAACCGCTCCGTAGTCCGGGAAGTCGCCTTCTACGACAGCCAAGGAGCGCTGTTCACCGGTCTCCATGCAACGTACGCTCACGTCGCCTGCATCTGCAAGAAGTTCAACCGCCGCCCTGTCCGAGATCCACGGAAGCAACTGCTGCGCGGATTCCAGGGACACGTGCACTGTGCTGCTCTGGACCGTCGGGGAGGCGAGCCGCAACGTGCGCCACGACAATCGGTGCCGGTCCGTTGCAACCAGGTTGAGCGCGTGCGAGGCGGTGGAGATGCCGATGGCATGGAACTGCCCTGATGCTGCGGCGGATACACGCACCTGGCCAATCGCCCGCGCAAGCTCGTAGCCGGGAAGCATTGCCACCAGGCCGGGGACACCACCACTGAGTAGGTTCAACGCGGAGCGGGCGGCCGACATCGCCCGCAGAGCCTCGAAGGAGATTTCGTCCAGATGTTTGCTTAGCACAAGACTCGATTCGTCCGCGGAATCATCCAGCACAGCCTTCATCACCGAAAGCGGCAACTGCGCTTCCCGCAGCAAAAATATGAGCTCAGCGCGACCAAGTTGCTCCTCTGCGTACAGCCGATACCCGTTCCGCGGATCGACCTCAACGGGCGCCAGCACGCCTGTGTCGTCATAAAACCGGAGGGCGCTTGCTGTAAGACCAGTGGCAGCTGCGAACGTTCCAATACTCATCAGCCGGTCGGCGTCGTTATCCATGTCCCCCATCATCGAGCTTCAAGCAACTCGAAGGTCAACCGGCATCGTTGGACAGTTACGCTGGCTCCATGCCGCAACTGATTTCGCCAACCTGGCGGTTATACGCCGCGTGGCAGGAGGCACATGACGAGTGGGGCCCCGGACTTCACGAGGACGGCTTTGGCCTGCTGCCCACGGACGACGTCCGCTCCACCGAAGGGTTCTCCACTTGGCTTGATCGCCTGTCGAGTGACTCCGACCGATGCTTCTACCGCTGGATCGTCGAGGGCGAGCAGATCCTCGGTGGGATCGCCCTGCGGCTCGGGAACTGCGACTTCAACCAGCGCCACGGACATGTCGGGTACGGCATCCGACCTTCAGCGAGGGGACGTGGCCTGGCGGGCTGGGCACTCGAACGTATGGCCACTCAGGCTCGAGCACTCGGCATGAAGCGCGTATTGATCGTCTGCGAGGTGGATAACCTCGCATCCGCGAAGACCATCGAGTCTCAGGGCGGCCTTCTCGAAGACGGGCCAGGCAGCGTCCGGCGTTACTGGATTGACCTCGCGATGCCGCCTTCCAGCTGAGCAGACAAAGCAGCTAAGACCTCGTCTGACTCGCCTCGTACTTGCTCAGCGACCACACCATGCCGATGCCCGTCAGCAGCACGCACCACAGCAGCGCCTGCCATCCGTAATTCCCGATATCGGTACCCATGAGCAGACCGCGCACGGTCTCGATGAACGGCGTGAACGGCTGATACTCCGCGACCGCCCCCAGCCACGCCGGCATGGAGTCAGTCGGCACAAACCCGCTGCTAAGAAAGGGTAGGAAGGACAGCGGCATGGGCAGGTTGCTCGCAGTTTCAACGGTGTCCGAGATGATACCGAGTGCCAGGGAGAGCCAGGTGATAGCGAAGGCCACGAGAGCGACCACACCGAGCGCCCCCAGGGTGCCCAGCACTCCACCGGCCGGGCGGAAGCCGAGCAGCATTGCAACCCCTCCAACCGCGAGCGTGGCCAGCAGTGCCTGCACCACACTCACCAGAGCGTGGGCGGACAGGATCGCAATCCGCGATACATCCATTGTGGCCAGACGCGCCGCCACACCCTGCCTCATGTCCATCGCAATATAGATTGCAGTCCCTGCACCCCCGGTGCCCACAGCCATCAGCACAATTCCCGGGACCACGTACTGCAGGTAGGCCGCAACGCCCCCGCCGCCCGCGGTGCCCAAACCAGTTCCAAGCATCCCCCCGAAGACGTAGACGAACATCAGCAGGAAGATCACCGGCAGGCCGATCATCATGATGACCATTGACGGGTAGCGGATCAGCCGTTGCAGGCCCCGCCCGGTCAGCGTTGCGGTGTCTGCGAGAGTGCGCTCGAGAGCGCCCGATTCCCGGACCAATGCCGGTGCAGTCATGGTGGTCATGATTCCTCCTTGGTGGGTGCTCCGGTGAGCGCGAAGAAGACGTCGTCCAGATCCGGGGCTGCAGTGGTCACTTCACTTGGTTCGACGCCGGCAGCTGCCAGCGCATTCAGCACGCTGCGGACGGCGGCGCCGTTTGCGGGGGTCGGCACACGAAGTTCGAGCTCGTCACCGCCGGCGGGCAGGTCAACGGGTACGACGGCGGTGAGCACGTCGCGCGCTTTGCCCACTTCCTCCGCGGTAGCGAAGCGAAGCCGCAACTGCTCCTCACCGACGGCGGACTTCAGCTCCGCCGGGGTGCCCTCGGCGACGATGCGGCCGCCGTCGAGCACGGCCACCCGGTCCGCGAGCTGGTCCGCCTCCTCGAGGTACTGGGTGGTCAGGAAGAGGGTGACGCCGCCTGCAACCAGGGTGCGCACGATGTCCCACATGGCACGCCGGCTCCGCGGGTCAAGGCCCGTGGTCGGCTCGTCGAGGAAGATGATTTGCGGGTCACCGACCAGGGTCATGGCCAGATCGAGACGGCGCCTCATGCCACCCGAATAGGTGGCGGCTGATTTGTTGGCGGCATCCACCAGGTCGAACTGCAGGAGCAGCCGTTCGATAAGCGGCTCCCTCTCCCCCTTTGGTACGTGCCGCAGCCGCGCCATCAACCGGAGGTTCTCTGCGCCCGTTAGAAGCTCGTCGACCGCAGAGAACTGTCCGGTGACGCCGATGATCCGGCGGACCCGGCCCGGCTCATCGGCAATGGAATGTCCACCAACTACCGCCGTGCCCTCGTCGGGTTTGATCAAGGTGGCGAGAATCTGGACGGTGGTGGTCTTGCCCGCACCGTTGGGACCGAGCAGCGCAAACACGCTGCCACGGCCGATCGAGAGGTTGATTCCGTCCAGGACGGTTTGTGTACCGAAGCTCTTGCGTAGCCCACGGACATCGAAAGCGAGGTCCGTGGCAATGGCAGTGTTCATGGTGATTCCCCCCTTTAGTTCGCAGCCGCGCGGAATGCGCGGACGCTGCCGTGATTGGTGCGGGCAGTGACTTCTAGGCGGTCGGCGGCGCCGCCGTCGTCGTCGTTCTGCGGTTCGTTTGAAGCGGCAGCCAGCTCATTGCGGACTGCGCCGGCCTTGGTATCGAGGTCCAGCCAGGTGAGCGTGCCCTGCCGGATGCCCACCTCGATGTCGCCGTGGCTCGTTGCCAGCTGTGCTGTGCCGCTGACGCCGTCACCGAGCCGAATCCTGCCGTGCGATGTGCGGGCATTGACGTTGCCCATCACGGTGCGCACCTCGATGTTCCCGAAGCTGCCGGCAACCTCCAGTTGGCCCATAACCAGGCCGACGACGGCGTTGCCTTGCGAACACTTCAGAGTTGCGCTGCCGTAGACCTCGCCGATGGTGGCACTCGACGCGGTGAGCGTGGTGGTGCCGCTCGAGCGGTCGAGGGTGATTTCGCCGTGAGAGGTTTTTGCGGTCAGGTCGGCAACGTCGCCGGCGCTGATGTTGCCGTAGCTGGTTGTGAGCAAGGACCGTCCGAGCAGTCCGCGGACCCGGATGTTGCCGTAGGAGGATTTCACTTCGAAGCGGGACCGTTTGGGAACCCGGACGTGAACGTCGATGGACCAACTCTTGTTGACCCAGGTGCTCACGAGGTTCTCGCGTTTCTGGATGATGGTCAGGCGGCCATCCGCGAAGTCGACGGCGGTGTTCTCGGCGGCGCGGACGTCGGCCGGGCGGTCCGGTTGTGTGGGTTCGACGGTGACGGTGACTTCGCTGACGTCGTCGGCGGTGATCACCAATTCGCCCATCATGAGCGTGACTTTTGCGTCGATGGCAGTTGAGGCTTCATAGGTGTACTGCATGGGAGCTCCTTACCGGACCCAGCCGGTGAATCGGTTTCCGCTGCTCTTGGGGGGCAGTTGATTGGGGGTGTTGGTGTTCTCGGTGAGCGCGCTGGCAACCGCCCTCACCAGCCAGGTGTTGAAGGAGAGGCCTTCACGGGTTGCTGCGGCCTCGGCTTTACTCTTGAGATTTTCGGGAAGGCGGAGAGTGGTTCGTGTGGTCTGGCCATCGACGGTGTAGTCGGCGGCTTCCGGCATCGTTGACACCTCGGTGGTGTCATTCTGCATCAGTGGTGTCACCACGAACTCGGGATCCCGTCCACGCAGCCGAACGTCGACTGAACCGGGTGCGAGTTCTGCCGTGATCTCAGCGGCCGCATCGGATAATGCCTCTAGGATGACCAGTCGTAGGGAAGCATCGAGGGACCGGGTGAGGTTGCGGGCAATGTCGGTAGCCTGCTCACCGGCCAGTTCCGTTGCATCAACGAGCTGATCCTGGAGTTCTTGTACGTGCCTTGAGATGTCCACGGCACCAGTGTGACACCACGGTGGTGTCACATGCAACCCTAAGCTGGTTTTGCTTGGATGACGCTAGTCAGCAAGGCGGCCAGCATACTAGTCAGCGCAGCGACAAGAAGTATTGCGTCCGTCGCTGGGTTATAGACGATGTTCCACTGCCACGGGACGAGGCCGGGCACGGCATTCAGGACGGCGAAAACAGGAGCAAGCAGTGCAGCCCATACTCCGCCAAGCAGCGTCCCGGTGATCAGCGTGAATGCCAGCAGGAGAGCGAAGAGGCACACGATCCTCAACCAGCTGATGTCCCTTGGATAGAGCAGCGCCGCGAGCATGGCTGTTAAAATGCTGATTGCGGCGATCAGCGCGAGGCTCGCCAGCCGCAGGCGTATTCCGTTGCGCGCACTCGATGCGGTAAGCCAACTTGTGCGGTCCTGCACGAGCATGGCGACCAGCACCAGTGGGACGCACAATCCGATGGCACCCAGTTGCTCGAGTGCGCTACTTGTCGATGAAACACCAGGGTCGATCCGAGGGATTGAGACTTGAGAGCTGAGAACCGCAGCTGTCCATGCGACGAACCACCAGATTCCCCACACACTATTGAGGCCCCGGTGGTGGAGCAGCAGTACCGGCGTGGGCGTCCGCTTCATGGCCACTCCACGTCCTCCAATGCACACGTTCTGATCGATTCTGCGTTCTGCTTGAACCATGCCTTCCGCTCGCGTGGTGTGAGAGCTGCAAGTTCCTGACCCATTCGCGGTGCTTCAGCCAACTCGGGGTCCAGGAGCCATGGCGCACCCGTGAACGTGACCATCTCCTGAAGACCGATTCCTTGCTCAATACGCCACCACGCATACAACCCGGCGGCAGCGAGTCCGGTTCTGGTTCCGGGGGCCGAGCACTGGTAGAAAATCTGCTCTCCAAGGGCGGCGAGTGTTAGCTCCCTGTCGATCGTAAGGGCAGGGCTGGTATTGCTGTCCATCGGTTCAACAGGCAAGGCGCCTGGATCGGTTGCCCCTGCGCTATCGAGTTTGCGTGGACGTAGAGCTTCCGGGATGACAGTCAACGAATGAGATGCCAACCTCTGGAACTGCGGCAAGACCGCCGCATGCGCCCTATCCGTACACACAATTGGTGCCTCTCCCATGCAAACCTGGTTCTCTGCGTCTGGGATGTGCGTGAGGGTAGACCCGAGAAGCGCTGTCATCATCAGTGCGGCGAAACTGACCGTTGCACCGATCGCCAGCATCCGTCGCCTACTCATGGCGATCGCAGCCACGGCAACGGCGAGGCCGCACCAGAAAAGCAGCTTGGCCGACAGCTGCAAGTCTTCTGGTTGTAGGTATAGCCACGGGCGTCCGTCCGCAAGCATGACGCCGAAGAAGGGCGAATCCCATAGGTAGAAAGCAGGTACAACGTAGGACGCGTAACTGACGATGAGCGCTAGCGGGATCGCCGCTTCCGACCGGAGGTATCTGCCGAAGGTCGCTCCGAGCGCCGCCCACGCAACGGCTGATGCCCAGGCTATCGGAAGCACGAGCAACATGGGTGGGTGCAGCGCTCCGTGCTCGGGTGCTCGCGTCAGCGTCATCGCGAACATAGCGGCGAAGATGATCGAGTAGGCGAGGCAAGCCAGGGATGCGCAATAAAGTATTGGTCGACTGTAGGCGCCGCGGACTCCCCGCGCAGAGGCGGCCACCCACTCGCTGAGTCCACTCCGCCGCACGCTCCCGGCGAGCCATGCAGCGCTTGTGCAGACCGTCAGTGATCCGAACACGGTGCTCAAGAGGAAGGAACTCATGGTCGCCGGGAACCATCCCAGCCAATTCTGTTGTTGGACCAGCAACGGATACGCCATCGAAAGCAGGTAGATGCTGAAGAGAATCAACAGGGTGCGCACCGGCGCGGGAATAAGGAGCGAAAGCCGGAATCGATTTTCAATTGCCACGCTGTACCGGCAGGTTTCTGTCGTCGCTTGCGATGACGGCTTCTCTCAACCGGTCACTGAGTTGATCGGAGGGCCCGGCAAGGTCATTACCTGTGAGATCAGCTGAGATTCGGCCGCGGTCAAGTACGAGTACCCGCGAGGCGGTTCGAACCACGTCCTCAACGAGGTGAGTGGAGTAGAGCACCGTCGTTGTTTCACTGAGCGCCCGCAGCAACATCAGATAGCTTTCGCGCTGGGCGGGATCTAATCCCGCGGTCGGTTCGTCCAGCAGCAGGAATCGCGGTTCACCCACGATTGCCGATGCCAGGATGACTCTCTGGCGTTCACCGCCGGACAGGCTCTTGATAGGCCTCTTTCGCAGCTGCGCAATATTGCAGATATCGAGGGCGTGCAAGGTAGCCGCCCGGGTGCGGCGTGATTCAACCAGCTTCAGCCAGCTGGCGTACTCCACGAATTTGTCGACGCGCATCCCTCCCGGATAACCCGGGCCCTGCGGTACCCAGCCTAACGCGGAAAGGTGTTTGCGGGTCTCGCTGTTGGTGCGATGCAGCAGGCCCGCGCTGGTTGACACCGTCCCCGATGTCGGCAGGAGCACACCAGCCAGCACACGCATAAGTGTGGTTTTTCCCGCCCCGTTTCGCCCCAGCAAGGCTGTGAGCCCGTTGGACAACTCCATGGAAAGATCTGAAAGGATGAGCTCGCCGTGCTTCTTCACGGAAAGCCCATCCACCACGATCGAATACGCATTCTGCATGGTTTCGTTCTTCTCTAGTCTCTGACCCGTCTGACCTTCGACGCTAGAGCCGGCTCTGAGGAAGCACAACACTTCTCGACGTAACGATGCTGTGACGCTACCCTAGCAATTCGTTTCGTAGGTCGGTTTCCCCGGTATGCCGCACAGTCCGGAAGCCCAACGTAGTTGCGGTCTCGATATTGGCGGCGTTGTCGTCAATGAATACGATCTGGCCCGGCTGCGCCGGCAGCTCGGCAAGAACATGCTCGAAGATTCTGACGTCTGGTTTGGTCATGCCAAGTTGGCCGCTGAAGAACCTTCTGGAGAAGTACCCGATCCATGGTGAAGCCGCAACGAATCGATCAGACATCCCGACCGGCATGTTGGACAGCAACGCCAGGTTGCAGCCTCTGATCTGCATCGCCTCCAGCACCGACATAGTCGCGGCATTCAGATGGGACCACTGTGCTGCGTCCAACGCTTCGAGCTTGTCCACGAGCTGGTCGCTGATGCGGCGCCCGACTACCCGAGACCAGTACTCGGCAGGACTCAATTCACCTGCATCGAACAGTTCCCTATGGATCCAGTAAGCGCTTGTTACCGGTTGCAGGTCCAAACCGGTAGCGCCCTCAAGCAGAGCCCAGTCGCTCGGTTCCGGAGCGGTACAGATCACCATCCCGTAGTCGAACAAGTACCAGGTCTGTGCAGTGTCGGATCTGATCACTGGCACAGCCTAATTGCACATTCACTTCCCAGGTACGTCACCCCGGTTGTACAAAGTTTTTAGTTGAACTTCACTTCCTGATGCCGTTTCGAATAGCGAGGATGCTCCGAATGAACGATGAGGTAAACCCCGAACCTCCCATCGCCGGTGACGAGACAGCCACATTGCTGGGTTTCCTGGAACGGCAACGGGCAACCTTTGCTTGGAAGACCAGCCGTCTGGATGAAACTGCTCTCCAAGCGACATTCGGACCTTCCTCGATGACGCTGGGTGGGTTGCTCAAGCACCTCGCCCGTTTTGAGGATGACATGTCCACGGAATGGTTGCACGGCCGCAGTCAGCTCCCACCGTGGAACGTCATCGACTGGGGTGCCGACCCCGACTGGGACTGGAACTCAGCCAATCAGGACGCGCCCGCGGAGCTTTACGAACGGTGGCGCGACGCTGTGTCCCGCTGCCGTGCCTTGTTGGCGGACGCCCTCAACGACGGTGGGCTGGGGCGCCAGCGCTTCATTCCCTCGAAGCCCGATATTGAGCTGCCAAGCCTGCGCTACATCCTGCTCAACATGATCGAGGAGTACGCCCGCCACAACGGTCACGCTGACCTCATCCGGGAGTCAGTGGACGGCCTGGTCGGGCAGGATCCGCCCGAATCCTCACAAGAGCATTGAGCTTACGACGACGGCGGTTACCACACACAGCGCGATCCCGCCCATATGAATCCACCACTTCCCGGACCCAACCGGTCGCTGCCTGCGGTCTTCCGCCGACTCAGTGATTCCGACGTAGTCCGTGAACCGCCGCAGCCTCCCCGGTTCATCCCTCATGGATGCCTGCCGCTTGGCTTCGGGGGCTGCTCCGCCACCGTGCTGGGAAGTGCCTCAGCATACTCCGTCAGCGCACGCCCGTAACCGCTGAGGGTAGGGATGAGGGCGTTCAGTGCTGTCCTTAACGCGTCTCCGTAGCGGCCCTCGTCATACATAGCCAGGGCGAGAAACGCGAGCCGCGCGTCGTCGTCGTTTGATGACGGCATTGACTCCAGCATCAAAACCGCTTCCGACGGGGCGCCAACGTTCCGCAGGGTGCTCGCGAGTTGGATATACACGCGTGTGGCGCGTTCCCCTTCGAGCCCGGCCTCGATCGACCGTCGATAGAGTGAAATGGCTTCGCTCTCGAGTCCGAGAGCATCGTGAACGCCGCCCAGCTCGAACAGCGCTGCAGCGTCCCCTCCCGGCTGCTCGGAAGCCAACGCGTGCATCCTGGCGATCGAACCCTGCGCGTCCAATTCCGAGAACTCGTTCTCGTAAAAGTAGTCAACTTTTCGGTCCCAGCTCTGATCCGTCACAATCTCAGTGTTCCATGTCGAGGTACCAGTAATTCGGTGGCCGTACTCGCAACGCTACTGAAATGGAGAGGCGATTCGACGAGTCCGTCAGCGCCACCGCTCTGGTGGAGTTCGCTTCAGCGGTGTTTACTGATTCCGTCGAAGGGAACCCACAATGTCCTCACGCTCCGAAGAATCGCTTGCCGTTCTGTCTCGCGCGCTCGACCAGACGGCCGAAGTGCTGGCCGCAATCCCAACCGAGAAGCTGCACAATCCAACGACGTGCAGCGACTGGGATGTGACTAGACTGACCGCACATGTGGTGGCCGGGCCGTCGAACTTCGTCGTGATGGCGGAGGGAAACGAACCTGACTGGTCGGTTGAACCTGACCTGCCTGATGATTGGACTGCCGAATTCCGGACTGGCGCCGACAAGTTGCTGACCACGTGGCGCGACGCCGGATCCGATGCCTCACCTGAAGGGATGGACTGGCAAACAGCGGAGTTCGCCGTTCATGCCTGGGAACTGGCGAAGGCTACCGGCCAGTCCCGCGAACTGGATGAGGAGGTGGCGCAGCGGGGTTATTCCTTTATGCATGCGGCCCTGACACCGGAGAATCGCGGAGACGCTTTCGCCCCGGAGGTTGCCGTTGCCGATGACGCTACGGCATACGAGCGGCTGGTCGCCTTTGCCGGAAGAAAACCGTCTTCCTAGTGACTGCTGCGCTTTGCGGTGTGGATTCATGGCTCAAAACAGGTCAGGCCGAGAACCTATCCATGTCCACCTACGACGACGGCGCGTGGCTTCGCGCTGTCGTCGTCTGGCCCGCTCGGCGGACGAAAGTGCGGCAGACTGGCCAATCTCTCGCCTCGTTCGCTGTGGGCATAATTCGGCGTTGAGCTGGCCCAGCAAGAATGTCAGAGCTGGGTGATGGACTGTTTCTATGGAGAACGGGAGTGAGTTGACCCTTGAGGATGCCTATGCTCAGGCGTCTTTGCATTGGTCTGAGGTTCCGCTTTCGGATTTCTTTTTTCCTGACGGCGATGATGAGTTCGATGAGCATGCCCGTGCTGCCGTTGAGAACGCGTCGCCGTACGGGCTGGTGAACAGGTTGGAGAGGGTGACCCGGTCGGATTCGCTGCAGGCAGACAGCCTGGATGATGCCCTGAACCAGCTTCGGGCAGCGGACCGGTTGGCGTCGTGGGCGGCTGCTAAGCAGGCAGCGCTGATCGCCCAGGTTTTCCACGGAATCCAGGCGCACCAGGCCTGCCACACCGAGGAGGCACGTGCGCAGTTCGCTTTCACCCTGGCTGAACAGGAGATCGCACCATTGCTGCGGCTGCCCGCCCGGACGGCACACCGGATGCTCAACGAAGCGTTACGCCTGAGTGAGTCGCTCCCGGCTACCTGGGAGGCCCTGGAAGCGGGGAAGCTTAGTCCTGCCCAGGCGCAGGTCATCGTGGAAGAATCCGGGTCCATCCCGGATGAGGCAGTCGGGGTGTTCGAGGCCACGGTGTTGACGACGGCGGGGGCACTGACCCGGCCGAAACTCGCCCGGTCATGCCGGCGGCTGCGGGAGGAACTGCACCCGGAGTCGATCAGCGTGCGAAGGGTCCGTGCGGTGAAGGACCGGGCAGTGAGCGTTCAGCCCGAACAGGATGGGATGGCCTGGCTGGGGGCGTACCTGCCCGCCGAGCAGGCGCATGGGATTTTCAACCGGGTCGACGCCGCGGCACGCTCGTTACAGGGCCCCGATGAGGCACGGACCCTCACTCAGCTCCGGGCCGACGTGTTCGCTGATGTGCTCACCCACACCTGCACCGGGGATCCGAAGAACGGCACCGGGTACCGTGGCGTCGGCGCCCACATCTACGTCACTGTCCCGGTCATGACACTTCTGGGTCACCGGAGACAGGACTGGCAAAACACCCCCGCCGGTGCCGACGGAAGCAGCCACGCGAAGGAGCCCGCCCAGGAAAGTGCGCGGAACGGCAACGGTCACGGCGGCGGCGCACCTGATCTCGAGGGTTGCGAAAGCGGGCTGCTCGACGGTTACGGGCCGCTCGACCCGGAAACCGCCCGCCAGTTGGCCGCGCACGCGCCGAGCTTCACCCGGATCCTGGTCCATCCGGAAACCGGGGCGGTCCTCAGTGTCGGCAGGGACAGATACCGTCCACCGAAACACCTCCAGGACTGGGTGAGAATCACCCACCCGACGTGTGTCCATCCGGGATGCAACAGATCCGCCTGGACCTCGGAGATCGACCACACCATCCCTTGGGCGCACGGCGGGAAGACGGAACTGGGAAACACTCTGCCTCGCTGTCGGCTCCACCACGCCCTCAAGTCAAAGGGTATCTGGGGAGGCATCAGAGTAGATCCATCCGGCTCCATCAGCATCACCTCACTGGCCGGGAAAACCTACACCACCCTCCCCGAACCACCACCACCCTTCTAAGAATCTGGGGGTGCCCTGACAAGGCTGCTGGGACTGACGGGTGCTGAGTCGTGTGCCCAGCGAGGAGCCAGCGGCGACAGGGGTGAGAGGACATCGGGTCATGCCTGCGCACCCAATCGCCTCCTCAGGCGCAGGCAACAGGGCAGTCCCGCCTAGCGCGGGGGCCCTGACGGGCGCTTTCCTTCAAGCAGGGACCGACGGGTGCGTTCCTTCAATCAGGGCCCGACGGGCGCTTTCCTTCATGCGGGGCCCCGCCTCCGGAGAACCGCAGCGAAGCATTCCCGTCTGCGGTGCCTGTTGCTGACGACGCGACGGCCTGCGAGCGGCTCGGGCTTTCGCGCACAGAGCCCGTCTGCTCGGGGATCTAGCCACGCCCCGAATGTGGTGCTCTCATTGAAGGACCAATCGGTCGGCGGCGAGGCGGTGGTCCAGATGTCGGAAATGGCAATTTCGAAGAGCGCGCTACGCGGTGGGGCTCTTACGGTCGGCCTCTACGCCATCCTCTTGTGCTGGTTTGGGGTGGCCTGGATGATAGTGACCATTCCGGGTCTCTTTTATTCGTCTGCTTGGTTCCTCGCTCCGGCAGCTGTGCTGACTCTGGTGCTCTGCGCGCGGTGGTTTAAGGGCCGGGAACGTGCCGCACCGCGCAAACCTCGACACGTCCACGTCCGACGACGGCACGTCGCTCGCGCCGTCGTCGTCGGGGCTGCTCAGCGAGGCCCAAGATCTCCGCTGTCGCGCTCGTTGCTCATTGTCTTTGTCTACACCGCGACGCTGGCTTGGGGTTTGCTGGTGCTGATGGCCTGGAACGGCGCGGCCTGGGTGCTTGGCTCGGTGTTGCTCGGGCTTCCGCTTCTGGCCACCCTCCTTGCAACCTTCGCGTGGGCTTATCGGGGACGACCTCAAACCTGACGCGAACAGCCCTCGCAGACGGCTGCACAGAACCAACGGATTCTGACAAAGAGGGCTTCCCGCAAGCGACGCAGCATCAACCCACCGTCACATGCATGAAGGCAACGGATTCGTTGGAACATGCATAAACAACCTACTCCCCGCGGGAAATCGCAATCATCTCGTCGCGCGGAACCAGCTTCACGCGCTCACGGACGAGCTCGGGCAGCGTGCCGTCGTCGTGCGCGTAATTCGCACCCAACTTGAGCTCATGGTCGTCGAGCCGAAGCCAGCCTTCCCACGTGGTGTAACGGACGCCGCGCTCCTCGAGGAGGTTGATAATGGCATCCTCGGACGGGTGCTCTGCCGCCGGAAGGTTCAGGCGGTCCTCGAGGAGGAAGCCGATGGTCTCCAGGGCGTCGCCCTTGGTATGGCCAATAAGGCCAACCGGCCCGCGCTTGATCCAACCCGTGCAGTAGATCCCCGGGACCGGATTGCCGGACTCGGCGATGACGCGGCCGCCCTCGTTCGGGATGACACCGTGCCGGCGGTCATAGCCGACCTCCGGAAGCTCAGAACCGAAGTAGCCGATCGCCCGGTACACAGCCTGGACCGGATAGTCCACGTACTCGCCGGTGCCCTCAACGGAACCCGTACCGTTCAACCGGGTGCGCTCAAACCGCATGTTCGCCACCTTGCCCGGGGTTTCCGATGAATCGGTGATCTCGACCGGGCTGTGCAGGAAGTGCAGATGCAGACGGCGGGACGCACCGGAGGGCTCATCTTCGACCAGCCAGTTGGTCAGGGTCTTGACCATGGTCTTTGTCTGGTTATTGGCGGCGATCTGCTGCTCGGACGCCTCGTCGAAGTCGAAGTCCTCGGGGTAGAGCACAATGTCAACGTCACGGGAATGGGACAGTTCACGCAGCTCCAGCGGCGTGAACTTCACCTGGGCCGGACCACGGCGGCCGAAGACGTGCACGTCCGTAACGGGCGACTTCTTCAGTGCCGCGTAAACGTTCGCGGGAATTTCAGTGACCAGCAGGTCGTCAGCATGTTTGGACAGCACGCGCGCGATGTCCAGGGCCACGTTGCCGTTGCCGATGACCGCGATCTCCTTGGCGTCCAACGGCCAGTCGCGGTCCACGTCCGGATGCCCGTCGTACCAGGACACGAAGTCCGCTCCCCCGAACGAGCCCTCAAGGTCAACGCCCGGAACATTCAACTCGGCATCCTTCACCGCACCGGTGGCAAAGATGACGGCGTCGTAGAAGGTGCGGAAATCGGAGAGGGTCAGGTCCCGCCCGTAGTTGACGTTGCCCAGGAACCGGATGTCGCCGCGGTCCAACACCTTGTGGAGAGCGTTGACGATCCCCTTGATACGCGGATGATCAGGGGCGACGCCGTACCGAATGAGGCCGTAAGGCGCAGGGTATTGGTCGAATAGGTCGATGGAGACCTCGAAGTCCCCGCCCTTAACTTCCTGCGACTTGGTCAGGATGTCTGCGGCATAGACACCGGCCGGGCCGGCGCCGATGATGGCAACCCGAAGTGGTCGGGCCGACGTCGTGCTGGACACTGATGCGCCTTCTTCCTGGTGGACAACCGCACGCGTATTAGCGCACAGTTTCCTATTCTAAATGTCGCAGCGTGCGGCGTCGAAAGCAGTGGCGCAGGTCTCACGGCCGGCTCGCTATACCCCGGTCAGCGTCCGGTGCTGCACCGACGACGGCGGCAGCAGAGTGAGCGGCAGTGTGGGCGGAGTGGCGGTGGAATCCTCGAAGCGCAGCCACTCGACCGGAACTGGCTCAGGTGCTGCTTCCTTCTTGGTGCGCAGCATCATGATCAGCGCATGCAGTCCAATGAACGCCCACAATGCATTCACGGCAGCCGATGGCCAAGCCTGACTGAAATACGCGCTACAGAACAGGAACGCCGAGCCCGTGATGTTCAGTCCCTGGAACAGGCGCGACGTCGCCGCAAGCCTACCCGCCGTCAACAAGCCGTACCCGGTGATGGTGCACAATGCGCCGGTCCAACCCAGCACTGAAAGAAGAAAAAAGGTGTCCACGGACAGCTTGCTCCGATGGGAAAGAGCCGCCAAGGACGGCTCGTGATTCGATCTGACAGATAGATCATGCGTCGCACGAAAGGTTAAGCACAACTCGCCATTTATAAACTCCCCATTTAGGATTACTAAACATGCCCACCGACGCCCGTCGCCTTGAGTTTCTTCTTGCCGTTGCACGCCAGGGAGGCATCCTCGCTGCCGCCGAGTCCCTCCATGTGACTCCCTCCGCCGTGTCACAACAGATCAGCAAACTCGAAAGCGAAGAGAAGGTGCGGTTGCTGGATCGGGGGCCGCGGGGCGTCACGCTCACACGGGCGGGCCGCGTGCTGGCCGAAGCCGCCGAAAACATCGAACGGGAACTCATCGAAGCGCGCCGCCGCGTCATGGAGATTGAGGGCGAGGTCTCCGGCACCGTGGTGATCGGCGCCTTCCAGACCGTCATCACAGGCGTTCTTGCACCGATGCTGGCCGCGTTTCAGCGTGATCTGCCGGGGGTCGACGTCGTTATCTCCGAAACTCCCTCGTCAAAGCTGCCGGGCGTGCTTCGCTCAGGTGATGCCGACGTCGTCATTCTTGAGCGCGATCTCGACGCCGACCACCCGGCCCCGCGGTATACCCGCGAAGTGCCGCTGCTGGACGAGCCCTGGCGGCTGATAGTCCCCAGGGATGCTCTCTCCGACCAGACCGTACCGGACCTGGATCGCTTGTCCTGGCTGGGCATCGACCCCGACGGAGCCTCGGCGCAGGCATTCGCGCGGGTGTCGGCCAACCTGAAGCTCACGCCGCGAACCGCCCACAGCTACTCGGACTTTTCCTCCGCACTGTCCCTCGTTGCTGCCGGACAGGGAGTTGCACTGTTGCCCGCGCTGGCCCTTGAGCGTGATCTGCCGGACGGAATCGAGATCATCGACCTGCCCGGATTGGGAAGCCGGCGCCTGGTACTGCGCCACCGGCAGAGCAAGCGCGAACCTTCGACCGCGGCCCTCGCCGTCATAGAGGCAATCGTGCACAAAGCGGGTCAACTCTCCCTGGCGTGATGGCTGGCGTGAGCACAGTCATGGGCTAGCCAAGTGACGTGCATTACGCGTATCGTTCATATGAACGATTAGTTAGGAGCTATCAGTGATGACTCCACCATCGCTTTCCCGCAGAAGCCTGCTCTCTGCCGGGTTGACCATTGGAGCCGGTTCGCTCGCGGCAGGCCTCACCGGTTGCGGACCTTCGCAGCCGGTCTCCGAAATCCCCCTGAGAGGCGCAACCGGAGTACCAGCGCCGGGCAAGCGGCTGAGGGTTGCGCGCCCGGCAGCCTCCGCCGCCGAAACCCTCGATTCCGCCAGTTCCCTCTCCGCCTACGAGTACCTGGGCGCTCTCTACAACCGACTGGTCAAACTCGACCGTGAAGGCCAGACCGTAGCGGATCTGGCAGAGGAATGGAGCTCGACGCCGGATGGCCGGGTCTGGACCTTCAGGCTCCGTCCCAACGTGAAATTCCATAACGGTCAGACCCTGGTCGCCGCGGATGCTGCCTACTCCATCACCCGAATCCTCGATCCGGAGGTGGCATCCCCGCAGGCAGGAGTGCTTGCCCCGATCCTCGAACCGGCGGGAATCAGGGCAACCGATCCCCTGACCCTCGTCTTCGAATTGCTCTCCCCCAACGCCGAGTTCCCCTCCCTCCTGACGGCGTACCAGTGTTACATCGTCCCTGAGGGCATAGCTCCCACGCCCGGATTCGCCGTAGGGACCGGACCCTTCCAGCTCTCTTCCTTCACTCCTGCAGGCCGGGGAAGCGTGGAAGCCTTTCCGGATCACTTCGCTGGCCCACCCGCCCTGGAAGGCATCGATTTCTACTCCGTCCAGGACACCAGCGCCAGGGTCAATGCCCTCCTGGCCGGTCAGATCGATTTCATCAGCCAGACCAACCTGGACTTCGCCACCGCGCGGGTTGTGGCGTCGTCGTCGAACACCACGGTGGCACGGTCAGAGAACGCCCAGTGGTACACGATCCCGATGCTGGCCACCTCGCCGGAGTTCTCCGATCCGCTGGTGCGCCAGGCCATGAAACTCGCTTACGATCCCCAGGACATCGTGGCGACCGCGTTGCAAGGCAACGGCACGCCGGGCTGGGACAACCCGGTCACGCCGTCGGATGCGGCTTTTCTGGACTTCCAACGCGAATATGATCCGGAGAAGGCACGAGCGCTCCTGCAGCAGGCGGGACAGGAAGGCTTCACCGCCGAAATTTTCACTTCGGCCTACGACCCGGTATTCACGCCCATGGCCGTTGCCTACGCGGACGCTGTCAAGGCGGCCGGCATCGATCTCCGGGTGACCAGCGCGTCGGCCGACTCCTACTACACGGAGATCTGGATCCAGGAACCACTGTGCGTCAGCTACTGGTTCACCGGCCGGCCCATCGACCAACTGCTGAACCAGATCTTCCGGTCCGGCTCCTCCTACAACGAAGCCGCCTGGTCCAACGAACAGTTCGACGAACTGCTCGTGGCCGCCCGCCGCGAAATGAACGATGAGCGGCGCCGCTCGATCTACCAGGACGCGCAGCGCGTGATTATCGACGACGGCGCGGACATGACTCCCATGTTCGGCGACCGACTGGTGGGCCTTGCCCGGAACGTCGTGAACTACGACGAGTACGGCTTCGAATTCGACTACATCAACATAGGGCTGACGTGATGCTGACCCTCATACTTCGCCGTCTTGGCACCTCCATCCTGACCATCCTGCTGGCGTCCTTCTTTGTCTTCTTCGCCGTGCAGGCCCTGCCCGGCGACGTGGCACAACAAATACTCGGCCAGAACGCCACGCCGGAAGCACTCGCCCAGACCCGCGAACGGCTGGGTCTCGATACACCCGTCTGGATCCGTTACTGGGAATGGCTGCTGGGTGCCGTCCAGGGAAACTTCGGCGTCTCGCTCGTCTCGGGTGAACCCGTTGGTTCTACGCTGCTGCTGCACTTCCGCAACACCCTGCTCATCGCCATCCCTGCTGTGCTGATCTCCGTGACACTGTCACTGCTGCTCGGCGTGGTTGCAGGCCTGCTGCGCGACAAGTGGGCAGACCACGGCATTTCCGTCCTTTCCCTCATCGCAATGAGCATCCCGGAGTTCATGGTGGCAGCGCTTCTGGTGCTGGCCTTCGCGATCGGCATCCCTGTGTTCCCCGCCGTGGCTCTCGACGGGCCGACGGCCTCGATACCGGACCTGATTCCCAACATCTGGCTCCCCGTGGTGGTGCTCTCCCTTGCCATGGCGGCCTACATCATCCGGATGACGCGCACCTCGACCATCGACGTCATGGCCTCGGAATTCGTCACGACGGCGAAGCTCAAGGGCCTCAGCCGGAAGCGCATCGTATTCCGGCACGCGCTTCCCACCGCGCTGCTGCCGACCCTCAACGTGGTCGCGATCAACATTGCGTGGCTCCTCGGCGGCGTGGTCGTGGTGGAGAACGTGTTCAACTACCCCGGCATGGGCGCTCTCATGCTCGACGCTGTATTCAACCGTGACCTGCCCACCATCCAGGCAATCGCGGTCCTGTCCGCGCTCATCTACGTCGTGTGCAACCTGGCGGCCGACCTGACCGCCATGGCCCTCGATCCGCGACAGCGCGGACGCGGGCAAAGAGCCCGGAAGAAGCCGGCGGAAGACGCGCCAACGCAGGGGGCGCCGGCATGAAAACACTTCTCCGCATCTCAAGCCCCATGGCGATCGTGGGTCTGGCGCTGATCGGCATCAACGTGCTGCTGGCCCTGCTGGCACCGTGGATCTCGCCCTATGATCCGGTGGCGAGCGACTCGGCCGCCGCATTGCAGGGTCCAACCTGGCAGCACTGGCTGGGCACGGACCTTTTCGGCCGCGACGTGCTGTCACGGACGCTGAACGGCGGACGCTACGCCCTTGGCGTCACGTTCGTCGCCACCACCATCGCCGTCGCGCTCGGCGCGGTGATCGGCTCCCTGGTGGCCTACGCGAACAACTGGATTGACGACGTCGTAATGCGCGTGGTCGACGCCATCCTTTCGGTGCCCACCATCCTGGCCCTGCTCGTGGTGGTCACGGTCTTCGGTGCCGGTGCGCCGGTGATTGTGCTCGCCGTCGTCGTTGTGTACACGCCGGCGGTGATCCGCGTGGTCCGCGGCGCCGCACGCTCCGTCACCACGCTGGACTACGTCACGGCGGCCCGGGCGCGCGGCGAGCGTGCTTTCCCGATCGTGACGCGCGAGGTGCTGCCGAACGTGCTCGACGTCGTTCTGGTGGAGTACGCCATGCGCGCCAGCTGGGTGGTCCTACTGATCTCCTCGCTGTCTTTCCTCGGCTTCGGCGCCAATCCCCCAGCGCCCGACTGGGGCCTGATGGTCGCCGAGAACCGCACAGCGCTCACCGTGGTGCCGCTCGCGACGATCGCCCCGGTGTTCGCTCTGGCCAGCTTTGTGATCGGCCTACACCTCACGGCGGACGGACTCGGCAAGGCCTTCGGAATTGACCGCGCGATGACGGGAGCAGCACAGTGAGCAACTCGGTGACAGACCCCCACCCAACGCGCCCAGCCAACGACGACGGCGCACTCGTCCAGGTCTCCGGCCTTCGGATTTCCTACGAGGCAGGCCGTGAACTGGTCCCCGTGGTGCAGGACGTCGATTTCAACATCGCCGCCGGCGAATCCTTCGGGCTCGTGGGCGAATCCGGGAGCGGCAAGTCCACTGTTGCCCGCACTCTCCTGGCCGAGCTCCGCGCCGGATCAAGAATCCTGGGCGGCGAGGTCCGCGTCGACGGGCAGAACGTCTTCGACCTGGACGGCCCGGCGCTCCGGAAACTGCGCGGCGGAACCGTGGCACTGGTGGCACAGAACGCCGGCCAATCGCTCACGCCGTCCATGCGGGTCGGCAAGCAGGTCCAGGAAGCGCTTGAGAGCCACGGAATCAAGGGCGGACGACGACGGGTGCTTGAGCTCCTGGATCAGGTGCGCCTTCCACACGTGGCCGAGTTGGCGAAGCGCTACCCGCACCAGCTCTCCGGCGGCCAGCAGCAGCGCGTATCCATCGCCATGGCCATCGCCGCGCGGCCGAAGGTGCTGGTGCTGGATGAACCCACCACAGCACTCGATGTGGTCACCCAGGCCGCCGTCCTGCGTCTGATCGAGGACCTGCGCAGCGAACTGAACGTTGCCGCGCTGATTGTGAGCCATGACCTGGGCGTGGTCTCCGGGATGGCGGACCGTGTCGCCGTAATGCGGGACGGCCGCATCCTGGAAAACCAGACCACCGCCGGCCTGTTCGCCCGTCCGGAGCAGGAGTACACCCGGGAGCTGCTGGACAGCGTTCCCCGGATCGGCGCCCCTGTCGCCAGCATCCGGGCGATTCAGGATGAGCCGCTGGTCGAGGCACGAAGCCTCACGATTTCCTATCATCCGAGCGCCCCACCCGCCGTGGATGGCGTTGACCTGACAATCAGGCGCGGTGAGACTCTTGCCGTCGTCGGCGAATCGGGCAGCGGGAAGTCCACCATGGCGTGGTCGCTAGCCGGCCTGACCCCTGCGAGCGGCGGCACCATGCGCCTACTCGATGAGCGGGTGGGCCAGGGTGGCGACCTCACTCAGCCGGTTGCCCGACGCAGCACGGACCTCCGCCGCCTGGTGCAACTCATCTTCCAGAACGCCGATACATCCCTGAATCCCCGCCGGACCGTGGCATCTGCGATCCGCCGCCCGTTGCGGCTGTTCGGAACGGTTCCACGAAAGGACGAGCGGCGAAGGGTCGAGGAACTCCTCACCGAGGTGGATCTTCCCGCCAGCTTCGCCTCCCGGCTCCCCTCGCAGCTTTCCGGAGGGCAACGGCAGCGGGTCGGCATCGCACGGGCTCTAGCGGCTGAGCCGGACCTGATCATCGCGGACGAAATCACAACGGCCCTCGACGTTTCGGTCCAGGCTGCGATTCTGGAGCTGCTCGCCGAACTGCAGAAGCACCGAGGACTGACCACGCTGTTCATCAGTCACGACCTGGCCGTGGTTAAGGACGTGGCGGACCGCGTGGTGGTCATGAAGAACGGCCGCATCGTCGAGGAAGGTCCGGTGGAGAGCATCTTCAGCGGACCCAACCATCCGTACACGGAATCGCTGGTTGACGCCGTACTGGAGCCGGGCGAGCTTGACCTGCCGGAACCGGGTCCCAGCGAGGACTCCTGGGAGGACCACCCCGACGGCGACTGGGACGAGCCCTCGCCTGGGCATCGAATTCGCAACTGGAAGGACAAGGCAGTCGTATGAAGTATGTGGACCCTCTCCCGGAGTCCATCACGGTGGAGGACGCCTGGATCCCTCTGCCCGACGGCGTCCGCCTCCACGCGCGGATCTGGCGCCCCGAGGACGCACGTACGCGGCCAGTACCCGGGCTGCTTGAGTATCTTCCCTACCGTCTGGATGACTGGACCGCGCCCCGCGACAGCGAACGGCATCCCTACTACGCCGGGCACGGCTATGCCTCGGTCCGGGTCGACATCCGCGGCACCGGGAGTTCCGGGGGAACGTTCGACGACGAATACTCGGCTCAGGAGCAGACCGACGGTCTCGCAGTCATCGAGTGGATCGCCCGGCAACCGTGGTGCACCGGTTCCCTCGGGATGTTCGGGATTTCCTGGGGCGGTTTCAATTCGCTTCAGCTCGCCGCCCATGCGCCTGAGGCGCTCAAGGCGATTGTCACAGTGTGCTCCACCGACGACCGCTACGACAACGACGTCCACTACATGGGAGGGGCCCTACTGGGCATCGACATGGCGGCCTGGGCCGGAACTATGTTCGCGTTCAACGCCCGCCCCCCGCGGCCGGAAGTGGTCGGGGAAGCGTGGGTAGACCAGTGGCGCGCGCGTCTTGAGCGGCACCGGCCGCTTGCCCCGACCTGGCTCGCCCATCAGGAACGGGACGACTACTGGCGGCACGGCAGCGTCTGCGAAGACTACTCCTCCATCAAGGCTGCGGTACTGGCTGTGGGCGGCTGGCATGACCCCTACAGGGACGCCGTGCTGCGCCTTCTTGCCAACCTCGACGCGCCGGCGCGCGGCATCATCGGCCCGTGGTCCCACCAGTACCCTGACCGGGAGTTTGCACCCGGCCCCGGCATCGGCTTCCTGCAGGAAACGGTGCGCTGGTGGGACAGATGGTTGAAGGGCGAAGACAACGGTGCGGACAGCGAACCCAAACTGCAGGCTTTTCTCATGGAAGCAGAGCCCCCGGCCACCTACTATCCCGTCCGCGACGGCAAGTGGACCGCGCTCGGTGAGTGGCCGTCGTCGTCCATTGAATCCTGGACCGTCCGGTTCGAGGACGCGCATGGTTCGGCGACGGGCGGTGCGGCGGTCGTGAAGTCGCCTCAGCACACCGGGATCGACGCCGGACGGTTCTTTCCGTTCGGCAATGTCACAGACCTGCCGCCGGACCAGCGGGCAGAGGACGGACGGTCCGTATGCCTGGACTTCGCGCTGGAGGAGCGGCTGGAGATTCTCGGTAATCCACGGGTTCGGTTGCTGCTGGCGTCCGACAGGCCCCAGGCGAATGTCATCGTCCGGCTGTGTGATGTCGCACCGGACGGAGCGTCCACACTGGTAACCCGCGGCGTGCTCAACCTGAACAAACGCAACGGCCGAGACCGGCGCGATGAGATGCCGGTCGGCGAATTCGTTGACGTGGAGTTTGACCTCGTTTCCATCGGGTATGCGCTGCCAGCCGGGCACACGCTTCGTGTGGCGATCTCTTCGAGTTACTGGCCGTGGATCTGGCCCCACGCCGAAGAGGGGGAACTGCGAGTGGATCTGGCGGCCAGTTCCGTTGAGGTTCCCATGCTGGCGGAGGCCGGGGATGCGCCTGCCGTGCGGCTCGGCGAGCCGGAGCAAAGCCGGCCAATCGCCGTCGTGGCCGTTCCGCCGTCGGAAAGACCGCAGGACGTGGACGCGAAGTTTGTGGCGCCGGCGCAGCGGAGTATTCGTCACGACGTCGAAACCGGTGAGTGGATACTGGACGTCGACCCTGGCTACGGCGGGTCGCGCCGCTACCCCGATGGGCTCGATTTCTCCGAGCACAGCAGGGAGACCTACCGTATCCGTCAGGGGCAACCGCTCAGCGCGGAAGCCACCTCGGCGTGGGCGATCACCCTCGCGAACGACGGCTGGCGGGCGCGGCTGGAGACGACCTCCCTACTGCGTGCGTCGGACACCCACTTCATTGTGACGAATCGCCTGCAGGCGTATGCGACGACGGCGGACACCGAGGAGCAACTTGTGGCCGAGCGGACCTGGCATGACGAAATTCCGAGGACATCCGCATGACGAGGCAGCGGCAACCACCGCTGGTGCGTCGCGGGCTCATAGTGGAGGCGGCGCGCCAGGTGATCATCCGGGACGGGCTACACCGTACGAAACTGCGCGATATCGCTGCCCAGGCCGAAGTATCTGTGGGCACGGTGACCTACCACTTCAAGAGCGTCGACGAGATTCTGAGTGAAGTCGCCGAACGGGAGACCGAGCGGTTCTACACCCCGCTCCTCGAAAAGGCGCGGAACGAACAGGACCCGGTGCGCGCGCTCACCCTGCTGATTGATCCCCTCTTCGACGGGAGTGAATCGACGGCGGGCCATTGGCGTTTGTGGACCGACTACTGGACGGCCAGCGCCCGCCGACCGGGGATGGCCGAGAACGACTATGGGCGGCTGCGGGTGTGGCAGGCGTGCTTTCAGGAAACGGTTGAACGCGGTATCCGGGAAGGGGTGTTCAGTTCTTCAGCGTTGCCCTCCGCGGTGGCGCTGAAGGTTGCCGCCTACTCCGACGGGATCGCGACGCAGATGGGCATGAACGCCGACGGACTGGACCATCTGGTGGCCCGGCAATGGCTTAGACAGCTGCTGACCGCCGAGCTCGATGCCGTGTTCGACGACGTACCTTCCGGTGGCGCGCAGGTCATGGCGTCCGGCGGCGGGCTGCCCCACGCAGTCAAGGAATAAATAGAGCGCCCTTTCGCCTTTCCCTGTTGTGACCAGACCGAGCAGCGCCCGTCAGCGACCTCCCCGCAGCGAGAACTCCCTTGGGATCCTCTTCGGCATCGGAGCGTACGGACTATGGGGTCTGCTCCCCATCTACTTCCTCATCCTGTTGCCGGCCACCGCCATCGAAATTGTGGCCAACCGCGTGCTCTGGTCACTGCTCTTTTGCGCGCTGCTGCTAACGGTGCTGCGCGGCTGGACCACGGTGCGAACAGCATTTCGCAACCCCAAAGTACTGGGAACCCTAACCGTCGCTGCGCTCCTGATCGCCGTTAACTGGTTCGTCTACACCTACGGGGTAACCAACGGCCACGCCATCGAGGCCTCCCTCGGCTACTTCATCAACCCGATCGTCTCAGTGTTGCTCGGCGTCTTCGTGCTCCGCGAGAGGCTGCGCCCGCTTCAGTGGGCGGCCGTCGGAATGGGGTTCGTGGCCGTCGTCGTACTGGCTGTCGGTTACGGCAATGTGCCGTGGATTGCGCTGGCGCTCGCGTTCTCCTTCGGTTTCTACGGCTTCGTGAAGAAGCGGGTGGGCCCGAGTGTCGACGCCGTTTCCAGCCTGAGCATCGAAACCGCTGTTCTCACGCCGATCGCCGCCGCAGTTATGATCTGGTTGACACTCTCCGGTGGCGCCACCCTGCTAACCGAAGGCACCGGCCACTTCTGGATCATGGCCGCCTCCGGCGTCATCACCGCCGTACCCCTGATCTTCTTCGGCGCCGCCGCCCGGCGGCTTCCCCTCACCAGCATCGGCATGCTGCAGTACCTTGCACCAGTGCTCCAGTTCATCCTCGCGCTCACGGTGTTCCGCGAGGAGATGCCGCTCGAACGGTGGATCGGCTTCGGCCTGGTCTGGGTGGGGCTCGCCCTGCTCACGGTAGATATGGTCCGCACAGTGCGCAAGAACGCGCGACCGCGTCGGCCGGAACTGGCTGAGGCCGCGGCCTAACGCTTGCCCTCCGGAGCCGCGCGCCGCCGTCGTGGGTGTTGGGCGTATAGGCTCATCAATGGACTACCGTCCACCGCACCGCCAGCCGCCACACCAAGGAGAAGAGCAGCATGACCGGAACCGTGATCGTCGGAGTAGACGGCAGTGAGACCGCCTTCAAGGCAGCTTCCCGCGCAGCCGGGATGGCCTCGAGTCTCAAGGCCGAGCTCACCGTAGTGAGTGCCCATACGAAGGACACCACCGAGATCGTCAAGATCGGCAGTGAAACCTGGGTACTCGATGACGCCGAGCAGGCCCTGGAGGTCGCCACGAAGGTTGCCGACAAGCTGCGCAAAGAGCACCCCGGCCTGGCCGTGCGCCCGCTCGCCGTTCGGGGCAAGCCGCAGGATGCCCTGATCGGTGAAGCGAGGCGGACAACCGCGGAACTTCTGGTGGTCGGAAACGTCGGCATGAAGGGCCTTGGCCGGGTACTCGGAAGTGTCGCGAGCAGCCTGGCGCACAATGCTCCGTGCGATGTTCTGATCGTGAGAACAGCTTAGCTAACGGGCCTTCCGGAGCGTTTCGCCGCGGAAGAACGCCGGATTTACCCGGTACATCACGAGCATGAGCACTGCGCCGAGCAGGATTACGCCCATACCGAGGACAAACACCAGGCCCACGCCGAACAGTGAGGACCCGGACCCGTACGCGGGGTCCATCGAATCGGACGCGGTCTTGACGAACATCACCAGCAGGATCACGCCGCCGAGCAACGGTGCCAGGAGCTTGAACAGGAAAGCCCGGGCGGAGGAGAACGCGACCGCACGGAAATACCAGACGCAGGCCAGCGCCGTGATGCCGTAGTAGAAGCAGATCATCATGCCGAGCGCCGTGATCGTGTCATACAGCGCGTTCTCGGACAGCACCCGCGTGACCACATAGAACCCGGCGGCGGCAACGGCGGCTGCGATCGTGGCGTACGAGGGCGACTTGTAGCGCGGGCTGACCTTGGCATACGACGCCGGCAGCGCACGGTAGTGCCCCATGGACAGCAGGGTGCGGGCCGGGGACACGAACGTCGACTGCAACGAGGCCGCCGAACTGCTCAGGACGGTCAATGACATCAGGATCGCGAACGGGCCCATCACCGGTCCGGCGAGCACCGCGAAGATGCTTCCCTGGTTATCCTCGTTGCCGGCGCCGAGCTCACCGTCGCCAACACCGGCGTAGGCGAGCGTGGCGAGCGATACCGCGAGGTACAGCACCACGATCACCAGGACCGTTACCGTGGCAGCACGCCCCGGCGTACGCTCTGGGTCCTTGGTCTCCTCGTTCATGGTCAGGGTGACGTCCCAGCCCCAGTACACGAAGATGGACAGCGAGACACCCGCGGCGAACGCTGAGAAGGACTCTACGGCGAACGGGTTGAACCAGTCGGGTGTGATCGCAGTGGCGTCGAACGCGGTCCCATTGGCAACGTGCACGGACGCGGCGATCGCGAACCACACCAGCACAATCACCTGGAACCCGACGAGCACGTACTGCACGGCCTTGGTGGTCTCCATCCCGCGGTAGGACACCCAGCAGGCCAGCGCAACGAATACCAGCGTGGTCGCGATATTCAGGGGCAGGTTCAGCGTCAGGTCGGCGAGCGCCGGGTTCCCGGTGAGCTGCGCGAGCATCAAATAGAAGAAGTCCACCGCGACCGCGGCCAGGTTCGACAGGACAATAATCGTCGCCGCGATCAGCCCCCAACCGCCCATCCAGCCCACCCATGGCCCGAATGCTCGGGTTGACCACGTGAAGGAGGTCCCGGCGTCGGGCATCGCGTTGTTCAGCTCCCGGTAGCCGAGGGCCACCAGCAGCATGGGAATGAAGCCGACGAGGAAGATCGCCGGCAACTGCACGCCCACCTCCGCGACGGTGGGGCCAAGGGCTGCGGTCAGCGTGTAGGCCGGCGCGATGCAGGACACGCCGATCACAACCGCGCCGAACAGCCCCACGGTCCCGGGCTTGAGCCCCTTCAGGCTCAACCCGCCCGCGGTTTCCTTCTTCGATTCGATGCTCATGACATGACCTAGTTCGAATTCGCTGCCGCGTACGACGGCGGCGACGCCGCGCCCTGCGCAGCCAGGATCAGCTGGGCGGTCTTGCGGCCCATGCGGATTGCGCCGTCCACGTGCTGGTAGCCCTTGGCGGCGAAGTCGCTGCAGGAGAAATAGATTGGGCCCACGGGCGCACTTTGGTCTGCGCCGTAGCGGGACAGCCCGCCGAGGTCGAAGCTCGCAGCGTAGGCGCCGCGGGTCCACTCTTCCGTGCCCCAGTCGCTCTCGTAGTACACCTCCGGGTTCAGCGCTTCCGGGCCATAGTAAGCGGCCAGCGATTCGAGGATGCGCTGCTTGCGCTCCTCGGCGCTGAGGCGGAAGACGGCGTCGGCGTGCTCGTCCGAGACGAAACCGACAAGGGTTCCGCGGGCGTCCCCGTGGTTTGTGTTGTCATACGACTCGTGGACCAGCTGATACGGGCTGAAGCACGTTCCCGAGAGTCCCTGCTCGCGCCAGAACGGCTTGTCATAGACCGCGTGAACCTTGATGACCAGGCCCAGCGAGAGGTGCTGGTGCATCTGGTGCTGCCGGCGCGGCAGCGGCGGATCGAAGCTGACCCGGGAGATCAGGTTCGGCGGAACCGCCATGATCACGCGCTTGGCGTGCACGGTGACCTTGTCGCTGACCACTGTCACACTCTCTTCACTCCAATGAACGGTCCGCACCGGAGTGTTCAGGTGCACGTCCTCTCCCAGCTTGTCCGCCAGCCGCAGCGGCACCTGCTGCAATCCCCCGATCACGCGCTTGTCGAGGATGAAATCGGCGTCGACCAGGTGGGTGAAGCTGCCCGCACTGGCTGCCATCAGCACGGCCTGCAGCGCGGAGAAGGAGTGCGCCGGCTTGGTCAGCATGGCGCCGGCGATGAACATACCGATATTGTCGCGTGCCTCCTGGTCATCGGTACGTTCCTCGAGCCAACGGGAGAAGGAGATCCGGTCGAGTTCCTGTGCCTTGGCATGCGCCCACGGCTCTTCGGGGCCGATCTCGGCGGTGAGGGCGTCGAGTTCCTCGATGAGCCGTTCCATCTCGGCTTCGGTCTCAGCCGAAACGGGGAACATCTCGCCGGTGAATCGGGTTTGCGCGCCGGCCGCGTCGAGGTAGAGCGACTCCCCCTCGCGGTAGCGGGAGTAGGTGTCCAGCCCCAGTTCGGCGAGGGTCTCGATCAGTGCATCCTGATCCGGTGAGACCCACTGGCCGCCGATTTCCAGCATCGCGCCGTCAATCTCGCGGGTCCAAAGCCGGCCGCCAACGCGGTCCCGTGCCTCAAGGACGGCGACGCTCAGGCCGGCCTTCTTCAGCTCGGTCGCGGCGGTAAGGCCGGAGGCGCCGGCGCCGATAACGACGACGTCGCGGGTAAGCGTGGGATGGTTGTCGGTATTCATCAGTTGTTCCTTGTCTAACAGTTGGTGTTACTTAGCGCGTTGAGTGTGCAGCTCATTGCCTTTTGCGCAGCTCGTAGCCTCGTTATCTGCGCACTCAGCCGGGGTGTCCTGGTTGGTCGCGCTCTGCCACGAACTGGGCGGCGTGGTCAGCCAGGAGTGTTGGACGGGCCGTCGTCGTGCTTTCATTCCGCCACCTCCAGCGCGGGAGTGTCCTTGCGCAGGGTCTCGCCGCGGAAGAAGGCTGGGTGTGTACGGCGGACCAGCAGCATCACAAGGATGCCGAGGGCGATGATGCCGACGCCGATCACAAACACCAGGCCGACGCCGAACACCTCCGAGCCGCTGCCGAATGCGGGGTCCCAGCTGTCGATCGCGGTCTGCAGGAACACGACGATCAGGCCGAGTCCGCCCAGCAGCGGAGCGAGGAAGCGGAACACCAGGTTGCGTGCCGAGGAGAACGCGCTGCGGCGGAAGTACCAGACACATGCGAGCGCGGTGAGGCCGTAGTAGAAGCAGATCATGAGGCCGAGCGCCATGATCGTGTCATTCAGGACGTTGTCGCTGATCACCCGCATCAGGGAGTAAAACCCGGCCGAAATCACGCCGGCAACAATGGTCGCGAAGACCGGCGAACGGAACCTCGGGTGCACGGTGGCAAACTTATCCGGCAGGGCTTTGTAGTACCCCATAGCGAGCAGGCTACGCGCAGGCGAGACAAACGTCGACTGCAGGGACGCGGCGCAACTGGACAGCACCGCGAGCGAGAGCAGGATCGCGAACGGTCCCATGACCGGGGCGGCCAGCGCGGCGAACACATTCTCGGAAATGTCCGGGTTATTCAGGCCGACACCCTCGGTCCCGACGCCGGCGAACATCAGCGTGGCGATCGCGCCCAGCAGGTAAATTCCGAGCACGACGACGGCGGTCACCGCAGCTGCGAGCCCGGCAGTTTTCTTGCCGTTGCGGGTTTCCTCGCTGACGGTGAGGCAGACGTCCCAGCCCCAGAAGGCGAAGATCGAGAGCGAAAGGCCGACGGCGAAGGCTGAGAAGCTGTCGATTCCCAACGGGTTGAACCAGTCCCAGGAGAAGGCGATCGCCTGAGGGTCTGTTCCCTGTCCGATACGGCTGAACGCCGCGATCACGAACCAGGCGAGCACAACTACCTGCAGCCCCACGAGCCCGTACTGCACGGCCTTCGTGGTTTTGACGCCGCGGCAGGAAACCCACACGGCCGTGCCGACGAACATCAGGCACGTGAGGATGTTCAGCCAACGGATCCCGGCGAGGTCGGCAATAGCTTCCTGCCCGGTGAGCTGGGAGAGGAAGAGGTAGAAGAAGTCGACAGCCACGCCTGCCAGGTTGGACAGCACAATGATGTTCGCCGCCAGCAGCCCCCAGCCGCCGATCCAGCCGATGTACGGTCCGAACGCCTTGGTCACCCACGTGAAGGTGGTGCCGCTGTCCGGTGTGTCCGAGTTCAGTTCGCGGTAGCCGAGCGCCACGAGGAACATCGGGATGAAGCCGACAATGAAGATCGCAGGCAGGTGCACTCCGATGCTCTGCACCGTGGGCCCGAGCGTGCTGGTCAGGACATACGCCGGCGCGATGGTGGAAATACCGATCACGACGACGGCGAGCAGCCCCAACTGCCCTGTCTTCAGGCCCTTGCTGGAGAACTTTTCATTCGTTGCGCGCACTTGAGTTGTGCTCATGGGGTTTCCTTACCTCGTCGTAAGTTCAGTTGACAGCAGGCTGCTGCTGGGTGATGCAGTGGATTCCGCCGCCACGGGCGAACAATTCGCGGGCGTCGACGCCCCTGACGGAGCGCCCAGGGTAGGCGTCGGCGAGGATGGCCAGTGCCTTGTCATCCATGGGGTCGTTGAACGTGCAGGCGATGACGCCGTCATTGACCACGAGGTGATTGATGTAGCTGTAGTCCACCCACCCGTCGTCGTCGGCCAGGGTTTCCGGAGCCGGCACTTCGATGATGCGCCAGGGTCGTCCGGCGGCGTCAGTGGTGGTGGCGAGGTACGCGATGATCTCGCGGCTTACCTGATAGTCGGGGTGCTCCGGGTTCTGCTGGCTGTGGACCAGCAGGGTTCCCGGTTCGGGGATGGTGGCGACAATGTCCACATGGCCGCGGGTCCCGTACTGTTCGGAGTCCCGCGTGAGGCCGCGTGGAAGCCAGATGACCTTGGTGGCGCCGAGGGTGCGGACGAGTTCCGCTTCAACATCGCGCTTGGTAAGGCCCGGGTTGCGGAAGGGGTCCAGTTGAACGGTTTCGGTGACCAGTACGGTCCCCTCGCCGTCAACGTGGATTCCGCCGCCCTCATTGACGAGCTTCGAGGCGATCCGCTTCACCCCGGCGAGCTCCGCGACGCGGGCGCCGATGAGTTCGTCCTTGTCCCAGCGCGCCCACTCCTGCTGGCCCCAGCCGTTGAAGACCCAGTCGATGGCCGCGAGGCCGCCGTCGTCGTCGTCGTAAACGAAGGTGGGGCCGATGTCCCGCATCCAGGCGTCGTTCAGGGGGGCGTTCTCTACTTCGATGGTGGGCCGAAGGTAGGTGGCGGCAACTCCTAAGTCGGCCGGGTCAACCAGCATGGTCACGGGCGCAAAGTCGACGACGGCGTTCGCCACCGCCGCCCAGGTGCTACGGGCGGCGTGAGCTTCTTCGGCGGTGTCACCCAGGGTGTAACCGCCGGGAGGAAACGCCATCCACACCCGGTCCTGCGGGGTGGTCTCCGCGGGCATCCTCATGACGTGACCAGCTTTCGCGCCGGCACTGGGTCCAGCAGGGCCTGGTAGGTGTCCGGGCGGCGGGTGTTGAGGAAGGGGAACAGCTCAAGCCAGTCGCTCCGCTGGTCGAGGTCGAGGTCCGTGACGAGAACCGCGGATTCGTCGCGGGGCGCCTGAACGAGGATGCGGCCGTACGGGTCGGAGATGAAGGACGAGCCGTAGAAGCTGACGTTGCCCTCGTTGCCCCAGCGGTTCGGCACAACCATGAACAGGCCGTTCGCAATTCCGTTGCCGACAATCACCTGCTGCCAAAGGGGCTGCGTATCGAACTTCGGAAAGGCTGGTTCGGAGCCGATGGCGGTCGGGTAGACGAGCAGGTCGGCGCCGGCCAGGGAGTAGAGGCGGGCTACCTCTGGGAACCACTCGTCCCAGCAGGTAGGCATCCCGAGGCGCGCGCCGTTCAGTTCCGCCGGTTCGTGGACGGCGTAGGCGTCTTCACCGGCCGGGCCCTGGCGGAAGTACTTGTCCTCCACATACCCCTCGGTGACGGGAATGTGCAGTTTGTGCGTGCGGGCGAGCAGCTCACCCTTCGGGGAAACGAGGATTGCGGTGTTGAGGCCAAGGCCGTCTGTATCGCCGTCGGGGTTCTCCGCCTTCTGGTAGAGCGAGGCGTGGACGCTGACGCCGTGCTTCCGTGCCGCTTCCGCCGCGAAGGTGAAGGTGGGGCCGGTGAGGAGGTCCTCGGCGTCGTCGGCCGGCGTGCCCTCGGGCAGGGTGTCCGCGGGGTAGCGGGACAGCGTGAGTTCGGGCAGGAAGACAACCTTGGCGCCCTGCGCAGCCGCGCGGGCGATGCCCTCGTTGAGTTCGGCCTTGACGGCGTTCTCGTCGGGCTGCCAACGATGCTGAACCAGGCCCACGCGGAGGGGTGTACGGACGGGCTCTGTGGTACGGGCATAGGACTCCGGCGTCTGGCTCCGTGTCACTTCAATCATGGGAAAAGCTCCAGTGTGAGATGGGGGTCACAAAACGAATGGTGTTCGTTTATTATGGCCGCCCATGAGCGCGAATGCAAGAGAACTTCCGTTGAGCCATCAGACGCCTTATCGACATTCGATAAGTTAACGACTATCGTTGTTATCGAACATCGTTAACAGTCTCGGAGGTCTCAATGATTACTGCACTCTCGCCCGGCAAACCGCGGGCGGCGCTGAAAGCTGTAGAGAAAGTCGGCCTGCTCGGGGTCATGCTGCTGATGGGGACGGGCACCGTAGTTCTCCTCCTCATTTCCGTTGCCGCGATCGTTCTCGGCGCGAATGGCACCACGTATCTGACGTTCCCCGCAGCCACCCCGCCTTCGAATTGGAGCCAAAGCTCGAACGTGACTGAAGCCCAGTTCGACTCGTTCTCGATGGCAGTGCACGGCGTCAGCGGTGACGCTATGACGCCGTTCATCACAACCATGCTTGTCGCGGTGGCGCTCATGGTCGCGATCTTCGTCGTATTCTTCTGGCTGGCCTTGCGCATCTATCTCGAACGCCCATTCGGTCGAATGATGACCGCCGGACTGGCCGCGGTTGCAGCTCTGAACATCGCAGGCGCATTCGTGTTTCCCGCAATCCTCGTGGACGCGCAGGGGGCCATCCTTGCCGACCTAGAGATTGCACTCGAAGGTGCGCCCTTCACGAATACCTGCTACTTCACGGAGTTCGATGCACTTGGACTCGTACTCGGCATCTTCTGTGCACTCTTCGCCGGCGCCTTCCACATCGGCACGCGCCTGCAGCGCGAAACGGATGGACTGATCTGAATGGGAACGACAATGCAACGGGCTGACCGGCGCACCGCCTTGGGAATCGCCGTCGTACTTGGACTTGCCGCCGCGGCACTGTCTGTGGCCGGTGCACTGACCGCCGTCGCACCCGGCCCGCTTGAACTGGGCGTACCACTGGATAATCTCCAGGCGCCTGCGCTGGGTGAGCGAATCGAAGGGGTACAAGATGCCGACTATGCAACTGCTTCTCTTACCGTTACGGACGTGACGAGCGGTGAGCGTTGGCTGCTTGGATCGGCATCGGCGTTCGGGTTCCTCGCCGCGATCATCGCTCTCGCCATGCTCGCCTGGCTGGGGTGGCGGATCTACCGGCGCGAGCCGTTCACCCGCCGACTGCCGTGGCTCATCGGGGGCACCGGGATTGCGGTCATGGTGAGCGGGACCGCCGGGTCGATGCTGCACATGTTCGGCGTTCATGCGGTCCTGAAACGGATTCAGTTGCTGCCCGCGCGGGATGACAGCGCGTTCTTCATCATGGAACTGGACCTTCTGCCGTTCGTGGTCGGGATTGGCGCGGTGCTGGTTGCCGGAGCATTCGAGGCCGGGTACCGGCTTCGACGAGATACCGACGGGCTCATCTAGTGGCCGCAAAGGAACCTGAAGATACCGGTATTCACTGCCGCCTGGACGAGTTGCTGGCCCAACGCGGGATGACGCTGACCGAGCTCGGCAGACGGGTGGACATGAGCATCGTGAACCTGTCGATCCTGAAGAACGACCGCGCCCGTGCCATCCGCTTCTCCACCTTGCGGGCGATCTGCGAGGTGCTTCAGTGCGACGTCGGCGACCTCCTGACCGTCGCACGTCCCAGCCCTGAGGGAACGGGTCCGTTGACTTCCCGCAGGTGACGCGGCATTGAAGCGCCGTCGTCGGCGTGAAGCGCACGGTTCCGTTGGTTAGGTGCGTCGAGGCGGCACACAGGCTGCGCGGCAAACAGGACGACGACGGCGGCCCGCCGGGAAATCCCAGCCGACCGCCGTCGTCGTACATCCGTTGAGTGTCGAGATAATCACCGAATGGCCGCACCAAAGGGCGATTATCTAAGCACTCAGCGCCGGAAAAGCTACTTCACCGCACGGATCGCGGCCTCCAGGACGTCGAGGCCGTCGTTCAGCAGATCCTCGCCGATCACCAGCGGCGGCAGCAACCGGACCACGTTGCCGTACGTGCCGCAGGTAAGGATGATGACGCCCTCCTCCAGGCACGATGCGGCGATGGCCTTCGTCGCAACAGGGTTGGGCTCCTTCGAACCTGGCATCACGAACTCGATCGCGAGCATTGCGCCGCGGCCACGAACCTCACCGATGATGCCCGTTTCCGACTGCAACTTACGCAGGCGCGCAACCACAATCTCCTCGATCCGCCGCGCACGTGCCGACAGGTCAAGGTCCGTCATGGTGTCGATCGCCGCGAGCGCCGCGGCACACGCAACCGGGTTGCCGCCGTAGGTTCCACCCAGACCGCCGGGGTGGACGGCGTCGAGCAGGTCCGCCCGGCCCGTGACCGCCGAGAGCGGCATGCCGCCGGCAATCCCCTTCGCCATGGTGATGAGATCCGGGACCACACCCTCATGGTTGACGGCGAACCACTCGCCCGTCCGGCAGAAGCCCGACTGCACCTCGTCCGCAATGAAGACGACGCCGTTCTCCCGCGCCCACTCGGCGAGCGTCGGCAGGAAGCCCTCGGCGGGGACGATGAAACCGCCCTCGCCCTGGATGGGCTCGATGATGATGCCCGCGAGCGACTCCACGCCGATCTGCTTCTCCATCATCGTGATCGCCCGACGCGCTGCCTCGACTCCCGAGATCGACGGGTTCTCCTCACGGAACGGGTAGCTCATCGGCACACGGTAGACCTCGGACGCAAACGGCCCGAAGTTACCGGCAGGCCCACCCTTGTACGGAAGGGACTTCGCGGTCAGAGCCATCGTCAGGTTGGTCCGGCCATGGTAGGCATGATCAAAGGCTACGACGGCGGTGCGGCCAGTGGCCACGCGGGCAACCTTGACGGCATTCTCCACCGCTTCAGCGCCTGAGTTGAACAGGACGGTGCGCTTTTCGAAGTCGCCCGGGGTCAGCTCGGCGAGCTTCTCCGCGACGGCGATGTAACCCTCGTATGGGGTCACCATGAAGCAGGTATGAGTGAAGTGCTCCACCTGTTCCCTGACGGCGGCGACGACGGCGGGATCCGACGCCCCGACGCTTGTCACCGCGATGCCCGAGCCGAGGTCGATGAACGAGTTGCCGTCGACGTCGTGCACGATCCCGCCGTCGGCGTCCGCCACGTACACGGGGACACCGGAGGCGACGCCCTTGGCGACGACGGCGGAACGGCGCTCGTTGAGCGCGACGGACTTGGGGCCAGGGAAGGTGCCTGTGATCCTGCGCTTCTGTTCAAGCCGGAACTGAGGCTGGAGTGCCTGGGTGGTCTGCGTTGTCATTGAAACGGTCCTTTCTAGGGTGCCGTGGAGCTCAGGCGTCCAGCGCACTCATGACGTGCTTGATGCGGGTGTAATCCTCCACGCCGTACATGGAGAGGTCCTTGCCGTAGCCGGAGCTCTTGAAGCCGCCGTGCGGCATCTCGGCGGTGAGGAGGATGTGGGTGTTAATCCAGACGGCGCCGAAGTCCAGGTCGCGGGAGACGCGCATGGCGGTGCCGTGGTCGGTGGTCCAGATACTGGAAGCGAGGGCGTATTCGACGTCGTTGGCCATCTCGACTGCTTCGTCCTCGGTGGAGAACTTCTGCACCGTGATGATCGGGCCGAAGGTTTCCTTCTGCACAATGTCATCGGTCTGCTTGGCGCCGGTGATGATGGTCGCCTCGTAGAAGTAGCCCTTGTCGCCGGAGCGCTTGCCGCCAACCGCAACGGAGCAGTGCGAGGGCAGCGCATCCATGACGGCGTTGACTGAATTGAAGTGGTTGATGTTGTTCAGCGGACCGAAGTAGTTCCTGGTGTCATCGGCGTCGCCCGTTGTGAGGGTCTTGGTGTGTTCCACCATCGCGGTCACAAGGTCATCGTGCGCTTCATCCTGTACGAGCACACGGGTGATGGCCGTGCAGTCCTGACCGGCATTGAAGAAGGCGAACTCGGCGATGGCTTCGGCGGTCTTTTTCAGGTCCGCATCAGCGAAGACGACGGCGGGTGCCTTGCCTCCGAGCTCAAGGTGCGCCCGCTTCAGGCCCTTCGCGGCGCCGGTCGCAACGGCGATACCGGCGCGGACGGATCCGGTGATTGAAACCATGGCGGGGGTCTTGTGCTCCACCATTGCGGCACCGGTTTCGCCGGTTCCGAGCACAACGTTGAGGACGCCGTCGGGCAGGATGCCCTGTGTGAGGCGGGCGAGAACGAGGGTGGATTCCGGGGTGGTGTCGCTCGGCTTGAGCACAATGGTGTTGCCGGCAGCGAGGGCGGGGCCGATCTTCCAGATGGCCATGAGGAACGGGTAGTTCCACGGTGCAACCTGCGCGACGACGCCGACCGGTTCGCGGCGCACGTAGGAGGTGTGGCCCTCGAAGTACTCACCGGCTGACTTGCCCTCAAGGAGGCGTGCGGCACCGGCGAAGAAGCGTATCTGGTCGGCACCGGCGGCAATCTCTTCGGAGGCGATCATCGCGCGGACCTGGCCGGTGTTGCGGTGCTGGGCGTCAACCAGCTCGTCGCTGTTCGCTTCGATGGCGTCGGCGAGCTTGAGCAGCATCAGCTGCCGCTGGCCCGGAGTGACGGCTTTCCATGACGGGAAGGCGGTCTTCGCGGCGCTCATCGCGGCGTCGATGTCGGCCTGCACGGAAACCGGCGACTTCGCGACAACTTCCCCGTTGGTGGGGTTCACGATGTCGATCAGCTCGCTGCCGGTTGGCGTGACGAACTGGCCGTTGATGAAGTTCTGCAGGGTAGTGACCACGGCAGGGTTCCCTTCTTGGATAGGCAAGGCTTTGATTTCCCTGCCGACCCTACGTGGTGCGCACCACGTCGCCTAGGTCCACGCGCACAATGCATTTCGAAAACCGTGATGCATCCGCACAACCCCTAAGCCCTATAGTTGACGTTATGGCGATCACACTGTCCGCTCTGTTGGCCGCCCCTGCGTTGAAGCTGCAACGGGTGGGCACAAGTCCCGTCACCGATGTCCCGGTGCAATGGGTCGCAGTTACCGAGCTCGAAGATCCGCAGCCCTTCCTTTCCGGCGGCGAGGTGGTCCTCACTACCGGCCTGCGCCAGAAGTCCGCGACCTCCCAGCGGAATTTCGTCAAGCGTGTGCACGCCTCCGGAGCGCTGGCGGTCGGACTCGGTACCGGCCTTAGCCACGAAAAGGTGCCGTCCGCATTTCTTGATCAGGCGGACGAGCTTGGACTGCCGGTTTTCCGGGTTCCCTACGAAACCCCGTTCATCGCCATCGGAAAGATCGTCGCCGATTCACTGTCCGCAGAGCACTATGCCCGCCTCGAGAACCTGTTGAAGGGCCACCAGGTCCTCGCCTCCGCCCTGCTGGGCGGTGGCGGACTCCCCCAGCTCCTGCGCGAGCTGGCCGCCCTGCTGCGCACCGACGTCGTACTGTCCCAGTACGGAACGCGCCTTTTCGCGACCGGAAGCGGCGCGGAGCAGGACCGGGAATGGCACCGCGTACCGGTGGCCACCGGGCTGAAGGACCGCTGCACCCTCGCGATCGCCGAACCCTATGAGCGCGACGCCATCGTTGCCTACGCCCAGAGCCTGATCAGCGTCGAGTTGAGCAACCAGGCGCGGCGGCGGGCGAGCGAGCGCGCCGTCGTCGGCCAACTCCTGCAGGACGTGGTGCGCGGCACCATTGCCGGGACCGACGCCGCGGCGCGTCTGGGCAGCGCGGGCATCGATACCGTGCGACGCCAGTGCGTGGTCATTGCCGACGTCGCGACGGGGCAGCGCCGCGCCCTGCGCACCCTCCCCCTCCCGGGCAAGCACGACGACGTCGTGACCGCCATCCTCGATGATCGGCTGATCATCACGGTGCCGGAGAGCGACGGCGAATCGCTCAGCCGCGAGATCAGTGAGTACCTGCACGGGGCCGGGTTCACCGCGAAGGTGGGGTTCGGCGGCGGGTATGCCCAGCCCAGCGGGTTGCGGTGGAGCTACTTCGAGGCTCGCGAGTCACTCACCCGCGGCCAGGCCGTGAACCGGCCGGACCGGTTGAGCCTTACGTCACTTCTCATGGCGAGTGAGGACGTGCCGCTGGCAGACCTTGCTTCGGAAGCACTGGACCCGGTTGCCGCGTTCGATGAACGGCACGGCGCCGAACTCATGCTCACGCTCGAAAAGTACCTCGCGCTCAACGGTTCGGTGGCGGCGGTGGCCGACGTGCTGCAGTTGCACAGGAACACCGTCCGCTACCGGCTCCAGCAGATTGTGGACCTGACCGGCTACGACCCGTCCATCACGGCCGACCGCGTGCACCTTTACCTCGCATTGAACGTTCGCGGGTTGCGGTAGGTTCTCACGCACCGGCCGCGTGGTTGATGCAGAATCGCGTCCATGGCCGGGCTTCCAGCCTGCCCTCGGCGATTGGAACATGGCATACTTCGCAGATCCCGTAAGTTCCGGTCTCCAGACGGTGGAGCGCGGCTTCGACCTCGGCGATCCGCGAATTAACTTCCCTGATCAGGGTGGCGGACTGGGACAGCTCGAAAGCGATAGTGGAACCTTCGGGATCGTGTTCGTCGTCGACATTGGAGTCTCGCCGGAGGTCGCTGGTCGATGCGAAATCGGCGCTCAGCGCGGCCTGGGCAGCACGCGAGGCCGTTCGCTCCTGCTCAAGCAGGGACCGGAAACGCTCATACCCGACCGGCACGCAGCAACCCAAGGTTCTCGCGGATCCTCGCGCGGATTGTTTCGGATGACACGCCGAGGCGCTTGGCGATATCCCGGTAGGTAAGCCCGTCGAAATAGATCATGCGCAGGAGGTCCGTTTGTGCCGGCCGGGCGTCGTCGTGTTCACGCAGCTCGCGCACAGCCAGCCGGTGCAGCAGGTTTATCAGCCACGCTTCAGGGCTGCCTGAGGAAGGCTTGTACTCCGATGCCCGTTCCCATACCTCGAGATACGCCCGCTCCACCAGCGCGCGGTGCGCCGCTGGATCAGGCAGTAGATGCTCCGCGAGGGCGCAGGCGCACGGTGCAGTAGCCGCATAGAATTCGGTGAACGCGGCGCGGTCACCCTGCCCTACCCGGCGCAGCAGGGCGCCAAGCTTGGTGGAACTTTCAACACTACCCATGAGCGCCTCTCAAAATTCTCCCCGCTGCCCCGGGATAATAAGCCTACTTATCCGAGCCTAACGCCCCGTCATCTTCCCGACCAGCCCCCGTGCAACAACTGAAAGATGACCAGCTGCTGCAGGGACGCCAGCCTGGCGTCACACTGCCACTGGTTCTCCCACCCGCTGGGCTGTGGTCACAATCGCGGCGAAACCACGCGCAGCCAGGATGCTGGCGGTCCGATCCATCAGGTCTTCACCGGAAACGTCTCCATAGTTTCCTCCCGCTGGAATTCCTGAGGTTGTCGTGGCATCAATCACGAACTCCACGTCGAAGCCCAGATCACTGGCCACCCGCGCCGTCGTCTCGCAGCACTGCTCCGTGCGGATCCCGCAGATCACCAGACGGCGGACACCCCGAAGCATCAGTTGCTGTTGAAGGTTGGTGGTTGTGAAGGCGTTGACCGAGGTTTTCATTACCTGCAGCTCGCTCTCCGCAGGTTCGAATTCAGACACGACCCGGACGTGGCCGTTCGCTGGATCGAACACCCCGTTGGTTCCGGGATCAGAGTGGGTCACCCAAACGACCTGATCACCGCTGGAGCGCGCGTGCTCCACCAGTTGTGCGATGTTGTCCAGCACCATTGGGTTGGCGGTTGCCGCCCAGTCATCAGTGCGCTGACGGAAGGACTCCTGGACATCGATCACCAGGAGGGCAGTATCGGTTCGCGTAGTCATATAACGATTCTCAGCGCCGGCAGACGCCGAAGACAGGCTGAAGGGCGCCAATAAGCGGAAGGATCCCGCCATTCAGGGATCAGCGCAGCAAGGTGGCCATCCTGCCGTAGGCCACCCTCGATTCGGGAAGAAACGGTAGCGCCACGAACACGTGGAAGGCGCCAGGGTAGGTATGCACGGTGAGCCGGCCGCCGGCGTCGTGCATTCTGCTCTCGAACAGGCGGGTATCCGCCATGCAGATGTCGCGGTCTCCCTGGTGGATCTCAACAGGCGGAAGCGCGGCGAGCGCGTCGGCCCGTGCGAAGACCGGACTCAGGAGGGGATGCCGTGGGTTCTCGCCGTCAGCCCACCAGGATCCGGCTTCCACCGCTCCTGGTACGGCAAGCATGGGATCCACCCGCTGGTAACGCTCCGTCTCCGGATTTGTTCCGGTGATGTCCAGCCACGGCGAGAACAGCAGGAGCTGACCCGGCGCGGGCAGTCCTTCCGCTGCGAAGTGCAGGGCCTGCCCCACGGCCAGTCCGCCGCCCGCCGAGTCGCCTGAGAGGACGACGTCGGCCGCTTCCGTGTCATCGAGCACCCTCCGGTAGACCTCGCTCAGGAACGCGTAGCCCTCCCGGTACGAGTGCTCGGGCGCTAACCGGTAAAGCGGCACTGTAACGGCGGCGCCGGTCCGGCGGACCAGTTCGGCAATGATCCACCAGTGCGGCCGGACAAGCTCATTGATGTAGGTGCCGCCGTGCGTATAGATGATGCGGCGGCCGGAGGGCTTCCGCGGCGTCAGCGTCAGCACACGCGTACCGGCGATGCGGGATTCCCTGACGCTGCCGAGCCTGCGGATACTGCGGGGAGGCTCCGCGGGCGACGGGTAGCTGCGGGCCAGATACTCCCCGCGCATCCGCTCCGGCGACAGGTAACGCCGCTTCGTAGGACCCCTCCCCAGCAGCGCGCATGCTGCCCTCATTGCGATACTGCCGCCCGCCGCGTTGCTCGTCATCCCCTCAATCTAGACTCTGTTCCGTCCAGACTCTGGCGTGGCGGGCCTGCCGCTCTCTAAGGTGAGCGAATGGGAAATCAACTTCATACGAGCCTGCTTCACAGCTGGCAGGGCATCGACGACGCCGCACGCCTGGACACCGCGACCATCAACCTCGAGCAAGGCCGCTTGAGCGCCCACGGCACCTCCCGCACTGATGAGTACGCGATGAGCTGGGCACTGACGACGACGGAGGGCTGGGTGACCCGCAGGCTCACCGCCACCGTCCACGGCCACGGCTGGAGCCGGCACCTGGAGCTGGACCGGTCCGACGACGGCGTGTGGTCAAGCACGACGCACAGCTCGGGCGAGTGCCCGCTCCCCGGGGCGGGCATCGATGACCCCTCCTCGCTGACGGGTGCACTGGACTGCGACCTGGGTCTTTGCCCGGTCACCAACACCATGCCGATCCTGCGGTTGAACCTTCACTCGGAGGAACTGGCCCCGGCCGATGAAACATCCATGGCCATGGCCTGGGTGGAGGTCCCGAGCCTGCGCGTGGTCCGCAGCCAGCAGATGTACAGTCAGCTCCGCGCACCGGGCGAGGACCGAAACGGCGTCATCCTTTACAGCTCTGACAACCACGGGTTCACGGCCGAGCTTCAGATCGACCGGGACGGGATAGTCGTCGAATATCCGGGCCTGGCGACGCTGACCGGGTGAATTCCGGTTAGTTTCCTCACATTTCGACCCACCAACAGCGTGGCCGGTTATCATACGTGACCATCCGCTGTACAGGGACTACCGTAGGATTATGTCTACTTCTGTCCCTCAGCAGAGTCCGGAACAGTCCGGACCTCCCGGGCCGTCGAGCGCAGCGCCCGTCAAAGGCGTGCTCGACCGGCCAGTTTTCTACACGTCCCTGGTGGTCGTGCTGGCGCTGGTGATTCTTGGTGTGGTCTTCCCCACCGGGTTCGCCAATGTCACCAGCAGCGTCCTCGATGGATTGGTATCCAACTTCTCCTGGGCCTTCGTGCTCACAGCCACCGGTTTTGTGGCTTTTGCCGCGTTCCTCGCTTTCAGCAAGTACGGCCGCATCCGGCTGGGCAAGGATGATGAGAAGCCTGCCTTCTCCCGCGCCTCATGGATCGCGATGATGTTCAGCGCCGGTATGGGCATCGGCCTCATGTTCTACGGGGTGACGGAACCGATCTCCCACTACCTGACACCGCCCATTGACGGCGTCGAGCCCGGAACTGACGCCGCCGCGCGCCAGGCCATGAACTACACCCTCTTCCACTGGTCGCTGCATCCGTGGGCGATTTACGCCGTCGTCGGGCTTGCCCTTGCCTACTCGGCGTTCCGCAAGGGCCGGGGTACCGGTTTCAGCGCGGCTTTCGCTCCGCTGTTCCGTGGCCGCACGAACATCAAGGCACTTCGGGCAATTGACGTCTTCGCGATTTTTGCAACACTCTTCGGTTCGGCAACATCACTGGGTCTCGGCGTTGTGCAGATCAACGGCGGCCTGACCGAGGTCTTCGGCGTCGAAAGCAACCTTTGGGTGCAGGTGGGCCTGATCGCGCTGTTGACCGTGTGCTTCGTGGTGTCCGCGGTCAGCGGCATCTCCCGCGGCATCAAGTGGCTTTCCAACGGCAACATGATTGCGGCGCTGGTGCTGCTCGCCTTCCTGTTCGTAGTCGGCCCCACGGTCTTCATCCTCGAACTGATCCCCTCATCCGCGGGCAACTACCTCTTCGCGCTGCCGCAGATGGCAACGCGAACAGGGGCCTTCGGTGGCGAGGACTGGCTTGCCGGCTGGACAATCTTCTACTGGGCCTGGTGGGTCTCATGGACGCCCTTCGTCGGTTCGTTCCTCGCGAAGATCTCCCGGGGCCGGACCATCCGTGAGTTCATTTTCGGCGTCGTCGCTGTGCCGAGCGCCGTGAGCCTCGTGTGGTTCGGCGTGTGGGGCGGCACCGCGATCACCGCCCAGAACAACGGCGTGGACATCGCAGCAGCCAACGCGGAAAGTCAGGAATCGGCGATGTTCGCGCTCCTGGCCGAGTATCCGCTCGCCTCGGTCACGGCGATCCTGGTGGTATTGCTCGTAGCGGTGTTCTTCATCTCCGGCGCGGACGCAGCGTCCATTGTGCTCGGTTCGCTCTCTTCCTTCGGATCCGAGAATCCGCGGAAGTGGCTGACCATCCTGTGGGGCACCATGACCGGTGCGGTGGCCGCCGTCCTGCTGTTCATCGGCAGTCTGGACGCACTGCAGACCCTGACGATCATCGCCGCAGCGCCGTTTGTGCTGATCATGGTGGGGCTGTGTGTCGCGTTGATGATGGATCTGCGGAAGGATCCTGCAGTGGCCGGCCTGAAGCGCCGTCGTACTCCGCGGACACCTGAACCAAACCCTGAACGGCAGCCCGAGGACCTCGGAACCGCCGAGGAGGCGTCCGCGAGGTAAGCCGCCCAGTCCTCGGAACTTCATCACAGCTTCGGCGGGTTCAAGCCCTTCTTGAACCCGCCGAAGCTGCGCTTACGTTGCGTGCAATGCTGGCGCTACCCGACGACGTCGTCCGCCGCCTCTCGCTGCGGCTGTTCCTCTTCGCCGGGGTTGTCAGGCAGCTCGAAAGTGAAAGTCGTTCCCCGCCCCAACTCGCTCCGGCAATGAATCTGCCCGCCGTGCTCTTCGACGATGGAGCGCACAATAGCCAGGCCCAGCCCGACTCCGGGAATCGCCGCCTCGCGCACCGCCGTCGTGCGGAAGAACTTCGAAAAGACCTCTGCAGCGTCCTCCGGGCTCATGCCCATGCCCTGGTCCACGACCTCGCACACAACTGAGCCGGGCATGCGTTGCGCCCGCACCGTAACGGTGCCGCCGGACGGCGAATACTTCACCGCGTTGGACAGCAGGTTGTCCAACACCTGGCCGATGCGCGCAGGGTCGCAATGCGCGCTGGTCCCCTGCGGCACATCATTGACGACAACGACGCCGGCTTCCCTCCCCCGCGCTGCGATGGCACCCACGGATTCACGGGCAATGTCCCCCAGGTCGCTCGGAACCGGTGACACATCCGGCGTGCCTGCGGCAGCGGCAAGGAGGTCGTCAACAAGTCTCCGGAGCCGGCTGACGTTTCGTTCGATGACGTTGAGGCCCGACAGTACGTTCGCCGGCGGTTCGTCGTCGAGCAGGATCTCCAGGTGGCCGACGATCACGGTAAGCGGCGTGCGCAGCTCGTGCGAAACCATCGCAACGAACTCCTCCTTGGCGTTCAACGCTTCAACGAGGTCCGTCACGTCATTGAAGGCCAAAACGGCACCCTCACGATTTCCGGCCTCGTCCAGCATCACGCGCGCTGAAACCGAAAGAGCCCGCTGTTCGGGATGCTCCCCTATCCGGATGAGGTGGTCTGAGAAGGTCTCGCCCTGCACGGCGCGGTACGCCGGTCGCATCTCGGCGGGGACGGGGGTCACGCCGTCGGCCTCGAACAGGAGCAGTTCCTTCTCTGGTGCGTCGTCCCTCCCCTTCGGCAGGCCGATCCGGTGTATCTCATGCTGGCGCCGGTTGAACAGGATGTCGTGGCCGTCCGCGTCGATGGCGAGAAGGCCGACGTCGACGGTGTTCACCGTCGCATTCAGTAGCCGCTCACGCTGCGCACTTTTGTGGAGGAGTTGCTGCAGGGCGTGGTCCTTGTCCTTCATGGCCCGCTGCTGGTCCATCATGCTGGCTGTCATCACCCGGATGGTCACGGCAATTCCGAAGATGATGATCGGCAACAGAATGGATTGCGTGAGCTGGGTCACCGTGACGTCCGGATTGTTCACGAACAACGGAACCCAGATCATGGCCAGCGGACCGAGGAAGCTCAGCGCCAGGCACAGCCGTGGATACAGGTCCGAAGCGCAGAGCCACACCACCGGAAACACCGCCAGCAGACCTATTCCGAGAAGTTCCGTCCCCGCGCCCGTTCGCAGAAGCGACACGGGAGCGAAGTTCAGTACCGGAATGATGAGGAACAGCCCGTACTTCATCCGGTCCCACGGGATGGCCGCACACAGCAGCAGGATGAAGGCACTGAGGACGACGCCAGCTCGGTAACTGGCGCTCTCCCACACCTGCGGATGCAGGATCGCACTCCCGAGCGCGAGCACACCCACCGTGATGGACATCGGCGCCTGGCTGAGAAGCACCCGTGTCCGCATCGACATTTCGTGGAACTGCCGGGTATTGAACGTCAGATAAGACAGAACGTTGTCCATCGCTCGGTGCTCCTCACGGTCAACTGCGGAACGTGCGGTGCATCTGTCCGATGCACCGCACGCCGGATGCCTCCACTCTATAGAGCACCCACTCACGCGCCATCAGTTGCGCGCATAGTTGTTGAAGAGTTAGCGCACTTCCACGCCGGCAGTGTCCTTGCGGGAGATGGAGACCATGTCCTCACGCGGCACCACCTTGATCCGCTCCCGGACCACGCCGTCGATCTCGGTCACGGCATCACCCAGACCGCGTTCGTGGGCATCGAGGGCCAACCAGCCCTCCCAGGTTGTGTACTGCACACCGCGCGACTCAAGGAGCTCGACGACGGCGGTCTCCGCCGGCGCGTCCGCGGCGGGCAGGCTCTCGAGGTCTTCCAGCAGGTACGTGACGGTCTCCAGCGCGTCGCCCTTGGTGTGCCCGATCAGGCCGACCGGCCCACGCTTGATCCAGCCCGTCGCGTAAACGCCGGGCACGTGGGTGCCGGCGGCATCCAGGACGCGACCGCCGTCGTTCGGGATCACGCCGCGGCGGTGATCGAACTCGACCTCCGGGAGGGCCGAACCGAAGTAGCCCACCGCGCGGTATACGGCCTGCACGGGGTAGTCGATGAACTCGCCGGTGCCCACGGCGTTTCCGGTGCCGTCGAGCTCCGTGCGCTCGAATTTGATACCCGCAACCTTGCCGTCCTCACCGAGCACCTCCACCGGATTGTGCAGGAAGTGCAGGTGCAGGCGGCGCGAGGCAGTGAGCTCGGAAACATCCTCGGGCTGCTCCGCGATCCAGTTGGTCAGTGTGCCGACCATGGTCTTGGTCTGGTTGTTCGTTTGGATCTGGCGGTCGGATTCGGCGTCGAACTCGAAATCCTCAGGGTAGAGCACAATGTCTACGTCGCGCGAGTGGGACAGTTCCCGTAGCTCCAGCGGCGTGAACTTCACCTGGGCCGGTCCGCGCCGCCCGAAGACGTGCACATCGGTCACGGGGGATGCCTTGAGTCCGGCGTAGACGTTGTCCGGGATCTCGGTGACCAGCAGGTCCTCGGCGTGCTTGGAGAGCATGCGCGCCACGTCGAGGGCCACGTTCCCGTTACCGATGACGGCGATCTCCTTCGCCTCGAGCGGCCACTCCCGCGGCACGTCGGGGTGCCCATCAAACCAGGACACGAAGTCCGCCCCGCCGAAGGAACCCTCGAGCTCGATGCCTGGGATATTGAGGTCGGCGTCCTTGATCGCGCCGGTGGCGAAGATGACGGCGTCGTAATGGGCCGCCAGGTCCTCCATGGTGAGGTCCGTGCCGTACTCGACGTTGCCGAAGAAGCGGATGTCGCCACGATCGAGCACCTTGTGCAGCGCATTCACGATGCCCTTGATACGCGGGTGGTCCGGCGCAACACCGTAGCGGATGAGGCCGTACGGCGCGGGGTAGCGGTCATAGAGGTCGATGCTGACGGTCAGCGCACCGCTCTTGACGGCCTCGCTCTTCGTGAGGATGTCCGCTGCATAGACACCGGCAGGACCTGACCCGACAACGGCAACGCGCAGGGCACGGGCGTGGGGGAAGGGGGAAGGTTGCGACACGGCTGTGTTCCTATTCTTGTTCATACGAATTCGAAGTTTGAGATGCTTGATCGGCTGGCTGCCAGTGCGGGGAGAGCGTCACCACATCACCGACGACGACGACGGCGGGAGACTTTACCCCCTGCGTTGCCGCGAGATCGGCGATGGTTTCGAGGGTTCCGGTGGTGACCCTTTGGGAGTCCATCCACCCGTTCTCGATGATGGCGACGGGCGTAGACGGTTTGCGGCCGCCGCGAATGAGCGACGCCGCGGACTGGGGCAGGAGCGAAACCCCCATCAGCAGGACCAGCGTGTGATCGCTGCCCGGCGGAATGAGCCCGGCCTGCTGCGTGATGTCCTCATGACCGGTGATGACGCTGAAACCCTTCGCCACTCCCCTGTGTGTGACCGGAATACCGGCGGCGGCAGGTACCGAGATAGCGGAAGTGACGCCGGGGACAACCTCCACGGGCACGCCGTGGTCGCGGCAGTAAGCCTCTTCCTCGCCTCCGCGGCCGAGCACGTACGGGTCACCGCCCTTGAGGCGCACCACGCGGTTTCCGAGCAGTGCCTGCTCGACCAGGATCCGGTTGATTTCGTCCTGCGGCACCGGGTGGTTGCCCGGGAGCTTGCCCACTTCGATCACCTGGACATCCGCTCCCAGCCCGGGAATCAGCGCCCGCGGCCCAAGCCGGTCAGCGACGACGACGTCGGCCATGGCCAGGAGTCGGCGACCCCGGGTAGTGATGAGGCCGGCGTCGGCAGGTCCGCCGCCCACCAGAGCGACGGAACCGATCGCGCCTTCAGAAGACGAACGCCGGTGGCGCCGCAGCGGGAGCTCACCAGAGTCCAGCGCGGCAGCGACGCCGTCGCGCAGTGCGGCGGCCCGTTTAGGATCACCGTTGGTGTTGACTGCAACAGTCACGTCGTCGACCTTTGCCACGGCTGGTACCCAGGCGCGGGAGGCCGTGTGATCACCGCCCTTGACGCACCAGACGCGGGCGGCATCGGCGTCGGCGGCCACCCGATCTTCCACTGCGGGAGTACCGGAGTGGCTGAGGACCAGCCAGGCGCCGTCGAGGTCGGCGGGGGCGTACTCCCGCTGCAGCCACTCCAGCGAACCCGCGGCAGCGAGCTCGCTGATGTCCTCACACGCGTAAGGAGCAACGACGGTGACCAGGGCGCCGTCGTCGAGCAGTGCAGGGATGCGGCGCGCGGCCACAGGGCCGCCGCCGACCACGAGGACCTTGCGTCCACGTAACTGCAATCCGAGGGGGTAGGTCATCGCGATCCTCCGATGAGCAGGCCGCGGCGGCGCAGCAGGCGGCGTTCGAGCGGACCGAAGATGAGCAGTTCCACCACGATACCGATGAAGAGGATGAGCAGGATCGCGGCGATCACGGTTGCCATCGACGAGAACTGACGCCCCTGGTCCAGCAGCGCGCCGAGGCCGAACCCGAGCGTGCCGCCCGTGGCGATGATCTCCGCGGCCATGAGCGAACGCCAGGAGAATGCCCAGCCCTGCTTCAGCCCGGACACGTAGCTGGGCAGCGCGGCCGGGAGGATGATTCTAGTGGCAAGTTCCCATCGGCTTGCTCCAAGAACGTGGCCTACGCGCCGATGCTGGTCGGGAACGTGGTCGACGCCGGCGATCAGCCCGTTGGTGATCGACGGAATGGCGCCCATAAGCACTACGAAGTACACGGTGGCATCGCTGAGCCCGAACCAGATGACGGCGGCTGGCACCCAGGCGACGGACGGCAGCACCTGCAGGCCGGAGATCAGCGGCCCGAATGCCCCGCGGAGAATCCTGCTCTGAGCCAACAGCAACCCGAGCGGCGTGGCGATGACCACAGCGATCGCGAAGCCGACGACGCCGCGCTGCAGACTGGTCAGGACCGTTTCCACCGCTTCGCCGTTCTGCCACAGCGTGCCCAGGGTTCCGAAGACATCGGCGGGGCCGGGAAGCTGGTCAGGGCGCGGGCGTGCGATCCAGATGTACATCTGCCAGGCGTAGATCACGGCAGCCAGCGCTGCGACCGGCAGGAGCGCCTTGGTGATGCTCGCCTTCCAGGAGGACCGGACGCTGGTTTCCTGCTGGAGGGCGTCGAGTCCCTTCTCGAGGGCGCGATCGTCTTCAGCGGTCAATGTAGTTGGTGCCGGCGTTTGTGAGACCCTGTTGATCTCGTCTTCGCGCTGGATGAGAGCTGGTTCAGGCTGCATGGCGGCGGATCTCCTTCCGCAGCTCGCTGGTGATTTCCGCGGTCAGCGCAGCAGGATCCTGCTCTCCGACGGCCCACTCCGAAACAACTCGTCCCGGGCGGGAAGACATGAGCAGTACGCGCTGGCCCAACCGGACGGCCTCACGGACGTTGTGCGTGATGAACACGATGGTGCGGCCGGTCTCACGCCATACCCGCTGCAGTTCGTCGTGCAGCAGGTCACGCGTGATGGCGTCCAGTGCGGCGAACGGTTCATCCATGAGGAGGACGTCGCGGTTCTGGGCGAGCGACCGCGCGAGGGCCACCCGCTGGCGCATGCCGCCGGACAGCTCGTGCGGACGCTTGTGCGCGGCATCGGAGAGGTGGACCAGCTCGAGCAACCGTGCGGCTTCGGTACGCCGTTCGGTCCTGGGAGCACCACGCAACTGCAGTGCCAACTCGACGTTCGCCTGGGCGGACAACCAGGGAAAGAGCGAGGCGTCCTGGAACATGAACGCGGCCTTCGGCGAGGCGATACTGCCCGACGTCGGCTCCTCCAGTCCCGCGATCAGGTTCAGCAGGGTTGACTTGCCGCAACCCGAAGCGCCGAGGAGCGCAACGAACTCACCCTGCGCGACGCGAAGGTTGACGTCGTCGAGCACCAGCGGCGCGTCGGCGGCGAACCGTTTGGAAAGACCTGAGATCTCGATCTGCGCGGGCGGGTTCACGGTGCTGTTCCTGCGCCGAGCCCGGCGTCGTCGTGCTCCGGCCGCCCGGCTTCCACCTGTTGGTCATTGAGCAGGGTGAGGTCAAGGATGCCTGCGAGGTCCGCGTCATCCGTTGTGCCGGCCTGGACACCGTCCTTGAGCAGTTGGCCGAGCGCATCAGCCAGCGGTTCCTGGGAGAACGTGACGTTTTCCAGCGCGCGTTCGAGGACGGGTGCGGCCAGCGGCTTGGCGTTCGCCGCCTCGAGGCCGGCGTTGATGAGGTCCGGGGTCTGTTCCGGGTTCTCGTTCAGCCAGGTGATGGCGCGTTCCTCTGCCCGGAGGAGGGCCTTAACCTGGTTCGGGTGTTCCGCGAGGTACTGCCGGTTCACCACGAGGACCGTCGTCGCGAACTTGCCCTCGGGCCACAGTTCCGCCTCATCCACCAAGACTTCAGCTCCGGCGTCAACCACGAGGCGGGAAGCCCACGGTTCGGGAAGCCAGGCGCCGTCGATGTCGCCGTTCTGGAAGAGCTGGAGCGTGGTGGCGTTCTCGGTGGGAATGATTGCTACGTCCCCACCTCCCTCGGTTGTTGTTTCGTAGCCCTGTTCGTCGAGCCACACGCGCAGCGCGACGTCCTGGGTGTTGCCCAGCTGCGGCGAGGCAAGGGTTGCACCGGCAAGGTCCTCGGGGGAATCGATGCCGGGCTTCACCACCAGTTGCGCACCGCCCGAGGTTGCACCGGCCACAATCCGCAGGGACTCACCCTTGCTCTGGACGTACGAGTTGATGGCAGGGTTGGGTCCGATGAACGTCGCGTCGATGGCGCCGGCGTTCAACGCCTCGATGGCGGAAGGTCCAGCGTTGAAGGGCTGGGTGGAAAGCTTCGTGTCGCCCAGTTCCTCGGCGATATACCCGTTCTCCAGCCCCACGAGGGCGGGCGCATGGGTGAGGTTGCCGAAGTAGCCCAGGCGAAGTTCCTCGGCGTCGGAGACGGGGACCGCCGTCGTCGTTGGTTCCGGTGCTGACTGAGCCGAGGCGTAGGCGGCGATTGCCGCGCCGGTTGCAACGGCGACCACCGCGAATCCGGCGATGACGCCCTCTAACGCGCGGCTCTTGAGCAGGAAGCCGCGCCTGGAGGAGCGCTTGTTCAGGTTCTCGTTGACGGGTCGGTTGATGGAATCTTTGGGGCGGTCATATGTCATAACGTTCGTCCTCGCGGGCCGCCAGTTCCAGGTGGTCGGATTCCACCAGGCCTGCGGCCAGGGTGTTGCCGTCGGAGGGGTCGATGACCAGGAAAGCTCCGGTGCGGCGGAAGTTCACGTAGTTGTCCACGGGCAGCGGTGCTGCCAGGCGAATGTGGACTGTCCCGATGTCGTTGAGCTCAAGGCCCGACGCCGGTTGATCGGCGAACGTGGAGAGATCCAGTTTGTTGATGACCTGACGAACCAGTCCCTGGACCGTCTTGCTGCCGTGCTTGATGAGGAGCCGCGAGCCCTCTTTCAGCGGCTTCGGCGACAGCCAACAGAGTGCTGCGTAGAGGTCCTGGGTGGGTTGTGGAAGGGCTGCTGCGGGTCCCGCTTCGGCGAGGAGGTCTCCGCGGGCGATGTCGATGTCGTCGGCGAGCCGAAGCACCACTGACTGCGGCGCGAAAGCCTCAACGAGCTCCTGACCTGCAAAGTCGATGCCGGTCACCGTGGTTTCACGGCCGGACGGCTGCACCGTCACGGCGTCGCCCACGCGGATGGAGCCGGCAGCAACCTGCCCGGCGTAGCCACGGTAATCGCGGTACTCCTCCGCGTCTAGCCCGGGAGCCACCGCGCCCTGCGGACGGATGACCGTCTGCACGGGGAAGCGGAACGCCTCGATGTCCGTCTCAAGATCCGCGAGCGCGGGCAGCTGCTCAAGGGTTTCCAGCAGTGACGGCCCGTTGTACCAGGGGGTCTTCTCCGACCGGTCCACCACGTTGTCACCTTCAAGGGCGGAAACGGGGATGATGGCCGGTTCGTCGACCTTCAGCTCGCGGGCAGCCTGCTTGAGCTGGGCCTCGACATCACGGAAGACGGCCTCGCTGTAGTCCACGAGGTCGATCTTGTTCACCGCGACGATGATGTGAGCGACGCGCAGCAGCCTCGACACCGCGAGGTGCCTGCGGGTCTGCTCCAGCACGCCCTTGCGTGCGTCAATGAGTACGACGACGGCGTCGGCCGTGGACGCGCCCGTCACCGTGTTCTTCGTGTACTGCACATGCCCCGGGGTGTCCGCGAGGATGAAGGTGCGGTTCGCGGTGGCGAAATAGCGGTACGCCACGTCGATGGTGATGCCCTGTTCACGCTCGGCACGCAGGCCGTCGGTGAGCAGCGCAAGGTCGAGCCCCCCGCGTTCGCCACCGAAACCACGCTCAGCTGAGGTGCGGGCAACGGCGTCGAGCTGGTCAGCCAGCACCGACTTGCTGTCGTGCAGGAGCCTGCCCACGAGGGTCGACTTGCCGTCGTCGACCGAACCGGCCGTGGCGAACCGGAACAGGGTCGAGTGCTCGAGTGCTGTTTCAACTGCGGTGGTGCTCTGAACTGCTGTGCTCATTAGAAGTACCCGTCTTTCTTGCGGTCTTCCATCGCGGCTTCGGAAATCCGGTCATCTGCCCGGGTTGCGCCGCGTTCAGTGAGGGTGCTGAGGGCTACTTCGCGTACTACTGCCGCCACGTCCGCGGCGTCGGACTCGACGGCGCCGGTGCAGGACATGTCGCCCACGGTCCGGTAGCGGACGGTGCGGGTTTCAACGGTTTCCTTCTCCGTGGGCAGGGAAACGTCGCCGACCGCACGCCACATCCCGTCGCGGCGGAACACCTCACGTTCATGGGCGTAGTAAAGGCCCGGAAGCTCGATGTTCTCGCGTTCGATGTAGCGCCACACATCCAGCTCAGTCCAGTTGCTGATCGGGAAAGCGCGCACATGCTGGCCCACTGTGTGACGGCCGTTGTAAAGGTTCCACAGCTCAGGCCGCTGGTTGCGGGGATCCCACTGACCGAATTCGTCGCGGAGGCTCAGGATCCGTTCCTTGGCGCGGGCCTTGTCCTCATCGCGACGGCCACCGCCGAAAACGGCGTCGAACTTATTGGCGTTGATGGTGTCCAGCAGCGGAACCGTCTGCAGCGGGTTCCGGGTGCCGTCGGCACGGTCCTGCAGTTCACCGCGGTCGATGTACTCCTGCACAGACCCGACAACGAGCCTCACGCCAAGCCGCTCGACAGTCCGGTCGCGAAACTCGATGACCTCTGGGAAGTTATGCCCCGTATCGACGTGCAGCACCGGAAACGGAACCTTCCCGGGCCAGAACGCCTTCGTGGCAAGGTGCAGCATGACCACAGAATCTTTGCCGCCCGAAAACAGCAGCGCGGGCCGCTCAAACTCGGCGACAACCTCGCGGATAATGTGAATCGCTTCGGACTCAAGGGCGTCGAGGCTGGAAAGCCGCTTCGCTGTGGGCGCGGAGGCAGCAAATGCCGGCCCCGCCCCTTCGCCGCGCGGCTGATCTTCGATCAGTCCGCCACGCGGCTCCGACAGGCCCGATGCCACTCCCTGGCCGGCATTTGCTGCCTCTGCGCTTTGGGGGGCACCTTCAGTCTTCACGCTTGCGTCCTCAATGGTTTGGGTGGTGTGGCTCATTGGTGGATTCCGCACTCTGTCTTCGCTAGGCCGGCCCAACGGCCGGCTCGTGGGTCTTCTCCTGGGGCTACTGGACGGGTGCAGGGTTTGCAGCCGATCGACGGGTAGCCGTTGGAGAGGAGCATGTTGACGGGCACCTGGTGCTCTCCGGCGTAGTCGAGCAGTTCGTCGAAGGTCCACGCAGCGACCGGGTTGATCTTGACCAGTTTGTGGACGTGGTCCCAGGTCACCAACGGGGTGTTGGTCCGGGTGGGGGCCTCGTCGCGCCGGACGCCGGTGAACCAGGCTTCGTAGCCGGACAGGGCCTTTTTGAGGGGATTCATCTTCCGGAGCGCGCAGCATTGGGCAGGATCGCGGCCGAACAGGTCCTTGCCGTACTCAGCATCCTGTTCAGCGACCGTCTGTTCGGGCATGACATTGACGATGTTGATGTCGAGCTGCTCCGCGACTTCGTCCCGCGTGATGTGGGTTTCGGTGAAGTGGTACCCAGTCTCAAGGAACAGGACGTCAATGCCGGGATACTGCTGTGAGACCAGGTGCGGAAGCACCGCGTCAGCCATGGAGCAGGCGACTGCGGCCTGGGAAACATCGAAGTTCCGCACAACCCAGGCAATGACCTCCCGGGAATCCGCATCCCAGCCGAGTTCCTCGGCACCGATCCGGGCAAGCTCCCGCAGCTCTTCTTCTGAGCGACGGGGAAGACGCGTCTGATCCGACGCGGCAGTGAACTCAGGGGACTCACTCACTGCAGCACTCCTTCCTCGGCGCGATGCGCCCATTCGGCGAAGGTCTCGTTGTTCTCACGGTCGGCGGCGTATTGGCGCACTACGCGTTCGACGTAGTCGGGGAGGTTGTCGACGGTTACCTTGAGCCCGCGGATGGTGCGGCCGAGGCCCGCCTCTTCGCGGTTGGAGTCCGCGAGCCCGCCACCGAGGTGAACCTGGAAGCCTGGCGTGGGATCGCCGTCGGGCGTTGGAAGCATCATGCCCTTGAGGCCGATGTCCGCAGTCTGGATTCGCGCGCAGGAGTTCGGGCAGCCGTTGATGTGCAGGGCGATGGGTTGCGTCAGGGTTCCGTTGTCAACGAGGTCGGCCAGGCGGCGCTCAAGTTCGGCGATGGCCGTGGCAGCCGTGACCTTGGTCTCGACGATCGCGAGCTTGCAGTACTCGATGCCGGTGCACGCGATCGTGGAACGGCGGAACAGTGACGGCCGGGCGGAGAGGCCCAGTGCGTCCAGTTCAGTGACAAGCGGCTCCACGTGGTCCTTCTCGACATCGAGGATCACCAGCTTCTGGTGCGGGGTGGTGCGCAGGCGCGTGGTGCCGTGTGCCTCGAGCGTGTCCGCGAGGGACGTCAGGATGGTTCCGGAGACGCGGCCCACAGTGGGCGCGACGCCGATGAAGAATTTGCCGTCCTTCTGTTCGTGGATGCCCACGTGGTCGCCGGGTGTTGGTGGCTTCGGCGCGGCCGGACCGTCCGGCAGTTGAAAGCCAAGGTACTCGTCCTGCAGAATCTGCCGGAACTTCTCCGGCCCCCAGTCATTGAGGAGGAACTTCAGGCGGGCCTTGGTGCGCATGCGGCGGTAGCCATAGTCGCGGAAGATGCTGGTGACGCCGAGCCATACTTCGGCTGCGACGTCGGCGGAAACAAACACGCCGAGGCGTTCGGCCAGACGCGGGTTGGTGGAAAGTCCGCCGCCAACCCACAGGTCGTACCCTGCTCCGAGTTCCGGATGCACAACGCCGACGAGTGCGAAGTCGTTGATCTCATGGACCACGTCCTGGCTGGGGTGGCCGGTGATCGCGGTCTTGTACTTCCGGGGCAGGTTCGCCAGTTCGGGGTCACCGATGAACCGCTCGCTCAGTTCGTGGATGAGCGGCGTGGGATCGATGATTTCGTCCTTGGCAATCCCGGCTACCGGCGAGCCGAGGATCACGCGGGGAACGTCACCGCACGCTTCGGTGGTCGAGAGGTTCACGGCTTCCAGCCGGTTCCAGATCTCGGGGACATCCTCGACACGGATCCAGTGGAGCTGAATGTTCTGGCGGTCCGTGATGTCCGCCGAGTCGCGTGCGAACTCCGTCGAGATCTCGCCGATGACGCGCAACTGGTGCGTGGTCAGGGCGCCGCCGTCAATGCGGACGCGGAGCATGAAGTACTTGTCTTCGAGTTCGTGCGGCTCAAGCGTGGCGGTCTTGCCGCCGTCGATCCCCTGCCGGCGCTGCGTGTACAGGCCCCACCAGCGAAAACGCCCGTGGAGGTCGGTGCCGTCGATCGATTCGAAACCGTTCTTGGAGTAGATCTGCTCGATCCGCTCACGGACGTTGAGTCCGTTGTCCTCCTGCTTCCAGGTTTCGTTGGCGTTGAGCGGAGTGGTGCCGTCCACCTTCCACTGGCCATGCGGCTTGGCTGCAGGCCTGTTTGCCCGCGCAGGCTTGGTTCGCGCGGAAGCGTTGGCCTGGGCGGCGTCGGTCACGACTGAACTCGTCATGTAAAAACAGTAGGACCGGCTCCTGAACCCCATCAAAGGTCCGGCAACACCCGTTCACGTGACGACACCTCACGTCACAATCGGGTCAGGACCTTGACAAGAATTCACGCGTCGAGCTTGGCACAGGCTTCGTCGTAGCGGTCCAGCGCGATCTGTGCGAGTACCGCGTCCGGAAGGAGCGGTGCCGTCACTAGGCTCGCACCCGCCTTCGCGAGCTGGTCATGGAAGTAGCCCGGCGCCAGGAGGTAGGAGGCGATTGCGGGCGCGGCGCCGTCGTCGTCGTGCAGTTGCTGAACCGCCTTGGGCACCGAGGGCCTGGCGCTCGCCCCGTAACCCGCGAGGACCTGGCCCGTGCGTAGTTCGGCGAGCTGTTCCAGAAGCTTGCCCACGTCTTCGGCCGCGGAAGGATCCGACGAGCCAGCAGCGGCCAGTACGACGGCGGCACCCGCCTCCACGCCCGCTTCTTCCAGGCGCTGCTGAAGCATCTTCGCCAGCCGCGGGTCCGGTCCGAGAGGCGCTGAGGCAACGGTTCCGGGGCGGCCGGCAACGGCCTGGGCGATGTCCACTTTCACGTGATAACCCACGGACAGAAGCAGCGGTACGATGACCGCTGGGCCGTCCGGAAGGGCAGCCACCACGTCCGGAAGGTCAGGCTGCTGGACGTCAACGTAGGCTTCGCGGATGTCCAACTCCGGCCTCAGGAACCGCATCTCATCGCGCATGCGATTGACGGCTGCCTGTCCCTCCACGCTGCTGGTGCCATGGGAGCAGGCAACCAGGACTGGATGCTCGAAACTCTGCATGCTGGCAATTGAAGCACCCGCTAGGCCACAATTGACAGTTGTGTCCCGCACCCCCGAACGAAAGATCCCATGAACGCCGCGCTGATCCTCGACCTGTTCGGCGTCTTCTTCTTCGCGGTGTCCGGGTCACTGCTGGCTGCACGCAAAGGCTTTGATCTCGTGGGGTCGCTGCTGTTGGCCTCGCTGGTTTCCCTGGGTGGCGGCGTGGCACGGGACGTAATCATCGGCGTCGTGCCCGTGGCCTTCTCCAATCCGCTCTACCTGGCGCCGCCACTCCTGGCCACGTCGCTGGTGTACTTCTTGTTCTCCCGGCTTGAGAAGGTCAGCAAACTCCTGGTCCTGTTCGACGCCGGTGGGCTGGCTCTCTTCTGCATCGTCGGTGCGCTGAAAGCTGTTGATGCCGGCCTGAACCCTGTGGCGGCGGTACTGCTCGGCGTGACGACCGCTGTCGGGGGCGGCCTCCTGCGCGACGTCGTTGCGAATGAGGTTCCACAACTGTTCAATCCGGGCGACATCTATGCCCTTCCCGCATTCCTCGGCGCCGCCCTGACCGTGGTCCTTGCGAAGCTGGACTGGTTCAACGTGCTGACCGGCGTGGCCGTCGCGGGCCTGGTATTCCTGCTGCGCGTCCTGGCGTGGCGTGCCGGCTGGCAGGCACCGCTGGCCACACGGGTGCCACGGCAATTCAGGCCCCCGCGGGAGGGATAGGATTGCAGTATCCCCCTACCTTCACCTGGAGCCACTGTGACCGAGCTGTTCCTGGATAAATTCCGCGCCCTCGTGCCCACCTACTTCGACGAGCCCTGGGTCGCTGAAGACGGGCTTTCCGAAAACGAACTGGCGGAACTACGTCAGGACCAGGACTTCCCGCTTCCGCTGGCCCTGCTCGAGTTCTACCTCGCCGTCGGTGCAGCCGAGGACATCATGGAAGCCTTCCACTACGTCTGGGACCCGGACGAGCTTGAGATCGAGGACGGCTATCTCCTCTTCATGGAAGACGTGGACGAGAAGTTCGTGTGGGGCATCCGCGCTGACCAGCTGAACGTCCCCGATCCCATCGTGTGGCGCCGAAACAATGCGCGCGCCTCCTGGAAGAACGAGGAAGGCACCTTCAGCGAGTTCATGCTGGATATGTTCGAGTGGGTGTTTGTTGACGACGATGAGGCGGAATGAACTGGGTCCGCCACGCCCCCGAGGGGTACGAGTGCCCGTTCTGCGATCTCGCCTCCGGTGAGTTCGCGTTCGCGTCCAACCTCTGCGAACCCGGCGACCTGATCTACTCCGATGAACTTGTCCTGGCGTTCATCGCCTCCCACGGGTTTGAACCCCACCCCGGCCACGTCCTGGTGACGCCGCGGGCGCACTACGAACTGCTGTATGAACTGCCCGACGACGTCGCCGGCCGCATCATGACCGTCAGCCGCGACATGGCGATCGCCATCAAGCGCGCCTGGAACCCGGACGGCGTTTCAACCCGTCAGCACAACGAGCCGGCAGGCAGCCAGCACGTGTGGCACTACCACCAGCACATACTTCCCCGGTGGCACAAGGACGGCTTCTACTTCACGCCGAAGCGTCCGATCGTGGATCCGGCGGTGCGGGCGCGGAAAGCAGCGGAGCTTCGGGCTGCACTGGATTCCTGAGTTCTACCTCGGGCTCCGGCCACGTTCCCAATGTGCGGATGAGGTCGGCGAAGGCCCGCTCAGCTGACGTTTCTGCCCGGCTGGATTTTCGTACCAGTGAAACCTGTCGGACCGGTGGCGCGGGTGAGACGTCGATGCACTCCAGCACGCCGGCTTGAAGTTCGGTGGCAACGGCATGGCGGGACATGAGTGCAACTCCGAGACCTGCCCGGACGGATTCCGTGAGGGTATTCGGACCCCAGATGTCCCATTGCTCCACCCCGCGGAGTTCCCACGAGGAGAGAATCTCTTCCTGAAGGTGCCTTGTGGCGGAACCCACCTCCCGCATCAGGAAGCGCTGATGAATCAGTTCCTGCGGGCTTACCGAGCGCCCCGCGAACTCGGAGTCGGCAGTGGTGACAAGAACGAAAGGATCGCCGAATACGGGAGTTACGCTCAACTGCTCCGCCTGCGGCTCACCGCCACAGACGGCCAGCCCCACCTCTTCCTTCAGCAGCCAGGCAACAACTGCCTCTTCGTTGCCCACCCGCAGTTCCGTCCGGACTCCCGGTGCAATGCGTCCGAACCGGGCGACAATCTGGGGCAGAAGATACGTTCCGATGGTGGTGGTCCCGGCGACCACAATCTTGCCGCTCAGGAGATTCTCGACGCCGGCAACGTCCTCCTCGATCTTGCCCAGCAGCTGGAAGATCTGGCGGGCGTACCCGACAACTACCTCACCGGCCGGCGTGGGAGTGGCACCTGAGGTTGCCCGGTTGATGAGGTTTACGCCAAGCGATGCTTCGAGGCTCCGAACGTGGTTCGATACCGAGGGTTGACTCATGTACAGCTTCTTGGCCGCCGCGGAGAAACTTCCGCTCTCCACCACCTCGAGCAGTACTCCGAGCCGCTGCACACTCAATTCCATTACCCCATTGTGGCAGTTGACGCAGGTTACCCGGCCACTTCGTGCGAATCAGAAGTATGGGGCCACCGGCATGGCCGGTGGCCCCTCATGCTAGTAGCGGATGCAGGCCGAACGTAGGTCGGTGTAGAAGTTCCACACCTCGGGTGAACATTCAGGTGCTCCCAGCTGGGAGGCCTTCGCCCCCATGTGCGGCAGGTGCGAGTAGGCACCGACGCCGGGCCTGTTCACGTGGAGCATACCGGCGTCGAACCTGTTGATTGCCTCAAACATGCGCGACGGGTTCTGCGTGAAGATCGTTCCGGACATGCCGTACTTTACTGAGTTCGAGATCCGCATTGCGTCGTCGAAGCCGTCGCAGTCAATCACCGACAGCACTGGGCCGAAGACTTCTTCCTGGCCGATCGTGCTGTTCCAGCCCACGTTGTCCAGCACCGTGGGGTTCACGAAGTAGCCGTCCGGATGGTCTTCGGGTGCACCGCCGCCGCAGAGAACTGTGGCCCCTTCCTTCACCGCTCCTTCGATCGCGTTCAGGCACGCCCGCTGGCTGGTCTCGCTGATAACCGGTCCGATGTCGGACCATTCCGCGGTCCCGGGGCCAATCTTCATCGCGGCGACCCGGGGCACAAGCTTCTCCAGGAGCTGCTGCTTCACGGCCACGTCGACAATCACGCGGCTGGTGGCGCTGCAGCGCTGGCCGCTTTGCCCGAAGGCGCCGTGAACAATGGCATCGACGGCCGCGTCAAGGTCAGCATCGTCCAGAACGATCAGTGCGTTCTTCCCGCCCAGCTCGAGCTGCGTTCTCATGAGGCGTCCCGCGCCCGCCCGGTTGATCGCCTGACCCACGGGAAGCGACCCGGTGAACGAGATTCCTGCTACGCGTTCGTCGTTAACCAGCTGCTCACCGGCCTCGCGGTCGCCCTGGATGAGGTTGAGTACACCGGCAGGCGTTCCAGCGTCCGCGAACGCCTCCACCAACAGCGCCGAAACCAGGGGTGTAAGCGGCGATGGCTTCAGCACCGCCGTGCATCCTGCGATCAACGCAGGCGCGACCTTCCACACCGGGATCGCGAGTGGGAAGTTCCATGGCGTGATCAGACCGACGACGCCGATGGGCCGGCGGAACGTCATCGCGATGGTATTCGGTTCCTCGGCCGGTGTGGTGATGCCGTTCAGGCGGCGCGCTTCGCCGATAGTGAAGTCGAGGATGGTCAGGGAACGCTTTACTTCGCCCGCAGCCTCGGAAAGCCGCTTCCCCTGCTCCCTGGTGATCGCCTGGGCAAAGGCGTCGCTTCGCTGGGCGATGAGAGCGGCTGCTGACCTGACAATCTCCCCGCGATTGATCGGTCCGAGGGCTTCCCACTCCTTGAAAGCTGCCGCGGCGGCATCGATGGCGAGAGTGGTGTCCTTTTCCCCGGACTCGGTGAACTCCCCGATGACGTCGTTGACGTCGGCGGGGTTGAGGTTCTTGCGGGTCTCCCCGGCTGCGCCGGGGCTCCAGCTCCCGTTTACGTAGTTCTGCAGGTGATGCGATTGGATGTCTAGCACGAGGAACCTCTCGGTGATTGCGTTGCTGAGGGTGGTGACCGGTGTCGCCGCGCGCCAACAGCGGCGACACCGGGGGTTCTAGGGCATGGTTATTGCGATACGGGGAGCCGTCCCGAGGTTTGCTTCTGCGATTGCTTCGTTGATGTCCTTGAGCTCGAACCGCGTTGGAACCAGGTCAGCGAACAGGTTCCTCGTTGGTACCCGGGTAAGGAAGTCGATCGCCTCGACCAGGTCGTCGAGCTTGTAGTTGTGGCTACCGATGACGGTGCTGAGGTTCTTGACGAATCCGCTCGGTTCGAAGCTGACTTCCGGTGCCGGCGAAACGGAGCCCACCAGGGCAACCCGGCCGTCAATGCCGACGAGGCCCAGAGCCGACTGCACTGCGCGGCTGTTGCCGGAAAGCTCGAAGACGATATCAGCGCCGATGCCCCCGGAAACCTCATCAACCGTGCGGGCGAGATCTTCCGGTGTGCAGACGGCGTCCGCACCGAACTGCCGCGCCAAAGCACCCCTGGCCTCATTGACGTCGCAGGCGATGACTTTCGCCGCACCCTTGTCCTTCGCGTAGGCGACAGCCGTCAGGCCGAGCATTCCGCAGCCAAGCACCACCACGACGTCGTCGGTCCGCAGCCCTGCACGCCGCGCCGCGGCGACGACGGTCGCAGTGGCGCAGTTCGCTGGAGTCGAAAGTTCGTCCGGCAGCCCGTCGGGAAGAACAACCACGCCGGTGCCGGCCAACAGGTGGCAGTGTGTGGCGAACCCTCCGTTGAGCTGCCAGTGGCCGTCCATCTTCTCGTGCCCGTACTTCTGCACGGAAGCACACTTCTGTGGAACGCCGCGGGTGCAGTTGCGACACTCCCCGCAAGAGGTTCCGATGGTCCAGGTGATGCGCTGGCCCACCTCCAGCGGGTAGCCCGACGAGGTCAGCACAGGACCACCGGTTTCCACCACGCTGCCGATCGCCTCATGACCCAGGATGGTCGGCAGCGGAGTTGGCCGGTGGCCGGCAATAGTGTGGAGGTCACTACCGCACACAGTTGCCGATTCAATCTTCACGAGAACCTCGCCGGGTGCGAGTTCCGGAAGATCGACCTCCGCAATGGAAAAGCCGGAATCGGTTCCGCTCCAGACCGCCGCCGTTGCTGTACCTACGGCTGTGGACTTGCTCATCTGTTCAACACTCATCTTTTAGTCACTGCCACTTTCAAAGTTGTTACCGGCGGATAGTCGTAGCTGCCGTAGCGCTGAGCACGCATGCGACGGCCACGATCGGGAAGATCACGCTGGTTTCACCGGTTGACTCCATGATTCCACCGATGATCGGCTCTCCGAGTCCTGCAAACAGGTAGGAGAAGAAGTTCACCACTCCGGTTGCGGTACCCGCCATCTTTTTCCCCATGATGTCCGGGCAAAGCGCCCAGAACGAGGCCGCAGGTCCGTAGACAAGGAATCCTGCGATGAAGAGGACCACGATACCCATCAGAGCACCCATGGGTACGAGGTACATGACCATGACGGCAACGGCACCCAGAAGCATGAAGATGATAATCGGCTTATCACGCCGCGAACCGAACAACCGGTCGGAGAGCTGGCCGTTCGTGAAGGCTCCAACGGCCATGCCCACAGGGAGTGCCAGTGAGATCCAGATGGGGTCGATCACGGAGCTTCCGGATTTGAAATCGCCGCCGAGGAAGTAAACAGGAACCCAGATGAGCAGTCCATACCGTGCGGTGTTCTGGAAGCCGATCGAGATGCCGGTCGACCAGATCTTCGGCGTCTTCAGTACGGCCTTATAGCGCTGCCACGACGTACCCGACTCTGATTCACTGCCATCGAGCTGGCCGGAAGTGTGTTCTTCATCCTCGGTGAACTTGCGGGGAGGTTTGACTCCGTAGTCCGCAGGCGTATCCCGGGCGGCAAGGTAGAAGGTGATGCCGCCGACGAGCATCAGGATGACGGGAATCCGGAAGATCCAGCGCCAGTCCAGCTCAAACACTTCCACCACGAGGATGGACGTGACGAAGGCCAGAACCGAAGCGCACCCTGCGGCGAGGGTATAGAAGCCGAAGCTTTTGCCCCTCTCGTGGGGTGCCCACCAGTTGGAGATGACCCGGCCGCCAGGTGCCCACCCCATCGCTTGCGCGAAGTTATTCGCGCCCCAAGCAGCGCCGAGGGAGAACGCGCCGCCGGCGAAGCTGGTGGCCCAGTTCAGGATGGTGGAGAGGATCGCGCCGCCGGTCATCATGCGTCGGCCGCCAAATTTGTCGGCCAGGTTGCCGTTGACGAGTTGCCCAACGGCATAGGACCACAGCGCAATACCGCTGATCAGACCGAGGGTCGTCTTCGTGAGTCCGAGTTCCTCTTCGATGCCTGGTATCGCGAACCCGAAGGTCTGCCTGCCCGTATAGAAGAACAGATAACAGAACATTGCCGCGAGCAGGATTCTCCATTGAAGCTTCCGGAATCGGCCTTCAGATACTTGCTCTAGATTTGTGTTTTTGCTTGAAATCCCTTGGTTTGTCGCCATTGACTCAACCATTCCCTTGAATTTTGGATTGTCTGGTGCGGTGATCCCGAGCTGTTCACCCGCGGTGGGCGGGTGAACAGCTCAGCTGGTGCTGTTGGTGCGCGTGGTCTAGACGGTGACGGTTTGTGTCTCGACTGCAGCGCTGGCGACGTGGGTGGTGGCCACCCAGTAGGCGTCATAGTTGTGCAGTGCTGCCTCGTCACCGGAGTAGGAGACGGACTCCGTACCTTCGGGGACCGGCAGTGTGCGGTTGATGATGAACGGGATCCGCAGTTCGCCGAGGCCGCCATGCGAACGCAACGGTACTTCGAGGTTGCCGAGGTCGTGCCAGGCACGGTAGCGGCCAAGCGCAGCGTTCTTGTCCGAAACTGCAACAAGATCGCCGATCCGGTCCTTGGGCAGCCGGAACTGTTCAACGGCAGCGTCCGCAGCGTAAACCTTCTCCACGCCGTCGATCGATTCCACGTGGCGGATCACGGCCTCAACGTCTGCACCCTCAGGGAGGTACACGCTCGCGAAAGCGCCCAAAGCCCCGTGATGGACGGTGTAGGGGTCCGTGATCGGCAGAATTACCCGTACGTCTTCGCTGTCGTCGGCGACTCCGAGGAAGGACTTGACCTCTTCCTCGAGGTAGATCACGCGGGGGGTTCCGTCGTCGTGATGCTTGGCGCTCATGCCGTGGTCAGCAGTGATGACAACCACTGCACCCTCTTCATCCAGCTTCTGGGCGTAGGAGTCGATCATGGCGTAGAAGCTGTTGGCGGTTTCCGTGCCCGGCGCATTCTTGTGCTGGATGTAGTCCGTGAGCGACAGGTACATGAAGTCCGGCCGGCTGTCCTTGAGGATCTTCACTCCCGCGGCCAGGGCAAACTCGCTCAGGTCAGCTGAGTAGACGCTGGGAAGCGGAAGGCCCACGAAGTCGAGAGCATTCTCGATTCCGTTTTCCTCCACGGTTGCCTGATCGGCTTTCTCTGCCGAGAAGCAGATACCCCGGTTCTGAGGCTCGACGTACCCGCCGCTGCCGTCGACTGCGAGCCCTGCATGTACGATGCCCGCACCGAGCAGCCGGCGCAGCTTGTCCTTCGCGGTGACGATCGCAACGCTGTGTCCCGCTTCGGCCGCGGCCGCGAAGAAGGTAGGCGCCCGGAGGAGCTTGGCGTCGTTCATGAGGACTTCCTCGCCCGTCTCGCGGTCGTAGAAGTAGTTCCCGCTGATACCGTGCACCGCCGGAGGCTGCCCGGTTGCGATGGACATATTATTCGGGTTCGTCAGTGCCGGCATGGCGCAGTGTGCCGGCCAGGAGGACCCGCCCCCGGCGAGAATGCCTTTCAACCAGGGCATCTGTCCGGCCGCGATGGCGGCTTCGTGATACTCAGGTTCGCTGCCGTCGATACAGATGACGACGACGGGCGCGGAACCAACGGCATAGCTGCGGCCGTTGACTTCGAATTCTGTGGAGCTCATGAGTTTCCTGTCCTTGTCGGTAGGGGCGGTGGTGTGCCTAAAGTCCTGGCAAACCTTCTTCCTTCCATGATTAGTCCGGAATGCCCATCCGAGAACACACTTTCGGGCTATGAGGGCTATCAAGGATTGGTATGTGCCCCTCACCTCGGATAAACCAGATGCCCGGCTCCTGATACGGAGCCGGGCATCTGGTGACTACTGCGCTGAAACCAGCGTTTCTGCTGGGATCTCCGGCGAGCCGATCGCCCAGTAGCCGTTAGCTACCCGACCGGACCGGTTACTCCCGACGCCGATGATGTCCCGATGTGTTAGACGTCGCGGCTCACCACAGCTTGCGCGAAGCTCGCCAGCGCCTGCTTGACAGTGGTGTCCGGAAGCGGGTCCAACGCGGCGACGGCGTCGTCGGCCCACTGTTGCGCGACCGCCCAGGCCTCCTGGGTTGCCGGGTGCCCTCGAAGGGCAGAGACCGCCTCTGCCAGTGCCTCATCCGAGGTGAGGTCGCCGTCCACCAGGGCGAGCACCCGCACTGCGGATTCGTCGCCGGAAGCAACCGCCTGCCGCAGTAGCAGCACGGGGAGTGTGGGGACGCCTTCCCGCAGATCTGTACCGGGTGATTTGCCGGACTTCACCTTCAGCCCGGTGACATCAATAACGTCGTCGGCCAGTTGGAAAGCCACGCCTACCTTCTCGCCGTACGAGACCATGACGTCGACAGCTGACGCCGGCGCATCCGCGAAGATCGCGCCAAGCTGACCCGAGGCTGCGACCAGCGAACCGGTCTTGTCAGCGATGACAGAAAGGTAGTGCGCTACCGGGTCCTCGCCATCCTGCGGCCCGACGGTTTCATGCAGCTGCCCAAGGCACAACCGCTCGAAAGTACGGGCCTGAATCCCGAGGGCGCGGCTTCCCAGTTCGGAGACCAGGATGGATGCCCGCGCGAAGATCAGGTCTCCCGTCAGGATCGCAACGGAGTTTCCCCATACCTCGTGAGCGGTCGGCGCGCCGCGGCGGTAGGGTGCGGAGTCCATGACGTCGTCGTGATAAAGGGTTGCGAGGTGGGTCAGTTCGACGACGACGGCGGCAACCACCACCTCCGGCCTCGTCGCGTTCCCGAGGTGGGATGCAAGGATGGTCAACAGCGGCCGGATTCGTTTGCCGCCGGCTTCGACGAGGTGGCGGGACGTTGCGTCGGCGAGCGGGTCGGAGTTGGCGATCGCCTCACGCAGCTGCTTCTCGACCTTCGCCAGGCACGTTGACACTGCCGGACCGAGCTGGGGATCCTCCGCGATGAGCGCAAATCCGGCAGGCAGGCGCAGACCTGTGGCGATGACGCCGGTGGAGGTGTCCATCTCGTCGACGATCGGACGCGGATGGCCGGCGCTGGTCCAGCTGCTGTGGGAGGAATCCGTCATGGTGCTAAGCCTATCGGCAGGGCCCCTACTTGAGCGCCAGCGAAAGTTGGGGGGCCGGTAGGCGCTATCGGCAGGGCCCCTACTTGAGCGCCAGCGAAAGTTGGGGGGCCGGTAGGCGCTA